>JANQKH010000290.1 GCA_028281215.1 Phycisphaeraceae bacterium
TTGCGGCCGTCGGGATCGACCGAACCATCCATCGCACCGATCAAGAGCCATAGGAAGGACGCCACGCCGGCGATCACGAAAAATGTTCCCATCAGGATCGACCCGTTGATCTCCGCGCCGAACGATCGGCGAAGCCAGCGTCGCATCAACACCTGCCAATCGGTTTCGCGCCAATCGTCAGGTCGCTTCGGCATCAACACCTTGCCGTCGTCGGCGATGAAGATCGCATTGTCGCAACGTTGTTTGAGCAGTCGGCCGAGTTTGGCGGCGCCGGCGCGCGATATCAGCAGGCGCCACGATTGCGGACCGACGAGCCGGACGATATCGGTTTCTACACCGGTCTGCGTCAATGCGCCAATGCCGTTGCGGACGATGGCTTCGTTGCGGTGGACAAGTTCGATCGCCACGAGCGGCATCGCTTCGACGTCGCCGCGTTTGGAGATGCGCACCAGTTGCGTTTCAAACAGGCCGAGCAACTGCCAGCGTCGCGGGCGCGGCAATGCGAAGGCGATGACGATGCCGATGAATCCCATGGAGATCGCCTGTAAATGCGGGACGGGTTTGATGCCGGTGATTTCAATGTAGAGGAGACAGCCGAAGCCAATGCCGAGGAAGAACCCGAGGCACAGAAGCAACCAACCATGGTGATACCAGGGCGACCGCAACGGCATGAGCGCGAGCGGCTGAACTTCATCCTCTCCGAGATGCTGGGCGATGGCGGCGGCAACGTCGGGCAACAGTTCAGGGTCTTCCCGCGGGTCGCCGAACTCGCGCTGAAGGGTGGGGTTGGCGGCGAGAGGATCGGGTGTGGGTTGTGCTTCGTCGGTGTCGACATCTGAATCTATGTGATCTGATTCATTGTTGGATTTGTTGTTCTCATTGCGCAACGCACGGTCGCGATTGTCTTGGTTGTCATCGGCGAACGGGTGATTGAATGCTTCGAGTTCGGCCCGTGCTTCATCGTCCAATTCGTCAAATCCCTCGTCCTGCAATGCCTGCTTCATGGCGTCATGCTGCTCGACGATCATGGCTTTCAGTTCCGGGTTCAGTTCGCCGAGCGTCTGCAGGATTCGAGTGGGTCGCACGGCCAAGGTCGCGGCGAAGCCGGGCGACAGTTCGATGCGCATCGGCCGAACCGTGCGCGCCGCAAGGACCATCGCCAATCGAATGGGATACCAACCGCCATCGTTGGAAGCGAAGCCGATCCATGGCAACGTGATCGATTCGCCGTCATTCAACACCAGCGTCGCCGCCGTGGCGCCGGCATGGTCGATGTGCAGGCGGACGTGTTCCAGATCGTTGAACCGCAGCGTGCGCGTGCGTCGGCCGCTGCCCCACGCCAGCGCCACCTCGCGTTTTTCACTGTCGATGAGCATTCGCGTGATCGAACGCAGGCCGGCGAAACCCATCTGGAGACCGAGAAAACCAAACGCGCCGGCAACAAGGCCGACTAGCAACTTGCTCATCCACTCATCGTGCGGCTGATCGGTAAAAAACGGTTGCAACAACTTGAAAAATGCGAAACCTGACACCGCAAGCACGAGCAAACCCACAAACGCACAACCCGGCTTGGGTTTCTCAAACGTTTCAATCTCAAACTTCGTCTCGCTGCGCTGCTTGACGATAAACCGGACGAACATTGCATCCTTGTTGCGCACGCGAAAGTCGTTGTGGTTTTTAGGATCCACGTTCGCTTCGAATTGGAGATGCGATTGTTCTGCCATCCGGTATCCTCAATCACGTTGAAAGGTTGAATGACTCCTCCACAGACCGAGCATCGCTCGCTCCTTTCGCACGGCAGTGGATCAGTACTGCGCGATCATGACATCGATGCCCTGCTGCATCACCTGCCGCCATGCCCGTTCGGTTTCGTCATCGAATCCGGGGTCGCAATCACGAACGGCGGCGATCATGCAATCCAGCCATGTGTCGTAGAGTTCCGGCCGAACGTTCAGTTCATTGCGACTGTGCCGGCACGCCCGTTCGTTCAACATCGCCTTCGCCTCGGCGCTGCCCGATGCAACCAACAGGATGGTATACAGCGAATCACGGAGCATGCGCTTCTGAATACGCATGTCAGTGCCGGCGAACAACGCGCGTATTTCTTCCGAGCTTGACAGGAACCGGTCGTAAAACCGGTTCATTAGCTCCGCCTGATTGGCACAGCGTTCAAGGCTGTCATTCACGATGGCGTGTGGTTCGGAGGCCATGTGGTCTCGCTAAAAATGAATTCTAAGTGCATCATCGCGGATTGATGCGGATTGGCAAATGGAGAGCAAATTGGCGGATATAAAAACCTGCCGGGAACAACTTCGATCTTGGCGCGTATCAAGTCCAGACCGCCTGATGATAGGCCGGTTTGCAACCTTCCCCGGATGAATACGATGAATGCTCTTGCTCTGCGTTTGACCATGTTGGTAGTCCTGCCGGCCCTTGGCATCCAAGCGCATGCTGCCCCTGCTCCGCCGCCTTTCCGGCAAATCGACAGAGTACCGGTCAAGGATCTGATCCAACAGGTCGCCCAACACTTGAAAGACAACCCGAAAGACGCTCATGCCTACTTTCTGATGGGCGTGATTCACTTCAACGCATTTGAGAACAAGCGGACACATCTGCGCGTTTACGCGGGCAATCACCAGCTTCCCAGTCCCGTCATGAGAGGCGATGTGTTCCGGGAAGGTCCAGGCGTCCCGCTCGGTCCCGGCCAGCGACGTCCATCCCAGCCCAAGGATGAACCCCTAAGCGCGAGTGATCGCAAACTTCATCTGCGCGAAGCATCAAAACACTTCAATCAAGCGATTGAGTTGGATGACAAGTCGGGCCGTTATCGCATGTGGCTGGCAGACACGCTGATGCACTTCGTGTCGCAGGCAAAAGATAGTCCGCCGATCAGTCGGCTCGACGGAAAGGGATCAACGATCACCGTCAGGGAAAAAACCGAGATTCAGAATCACCTGAACCAGTTCCTGAGCAACGATGAACGCGCCCAGAACTTGTCCAGAACGTGGCTGCTGAAACACGGTGCGCGTGCTGAGCCAATCGTGACGGCGAACCTTGGCAAGAACGAAAAGCACAACTCGGCGTTGCAAAACCTGTTGGCGGATTACTGGAAAACATCAGCGATCAAACACTATCTCGCCGCCCACGACTTAGACTGGAAGAAGGACATCACAGCCTATAACCCGGCGTACGGCGAACCGTGGGACAGGTTCACTTCTTTGCGGTCCGGCCGCATTTACCTTGATCTGACCAAGGATGTGTCAAACGCAACAACCCAACAACGTCAACAGATCGTTAACGCGCATTTCGCTGCGCTGAGAAAAAAGATCCGCGATTACAAGGGGCCGGTTCGGTAGTGTGACCAACCGGATCGCAAGTCGCGATCAGAATGACAAATGAATTAGCCGAGGAAAAGACCGGACAGTATCATGGCGGTATTCGTTGCAATGGTCGAGTGA
>JANQKH010000332.1 GCA_028281215.1 Phycisphaeraceae bacterium
CCATTGAATAAGCCTGCATCACAAAGCCTCCATGCTTGTGAACAAAGCGTAGCAACAAATCCGATCGGGCGCTAGATGTGCGGTTGGTTTGCTCTAGCAACAAGATAATGTTCATGAAGAATTCATCGCTAAAACTATGGGGACTGATTGTCTTTGCCATCGGGGCGATCCTGATCGGGGTAATGGTGCTTCGGCCAAGCGCAGATATTGCATTTGACTCGAATCAATGGAAGCAGGGCAATGAAAAAGTAAAGTTAAGAATGTTGGGTGATCTGATCGGATCACGGCTATTGCAGGGGATGACCAAGACAGAAGTAGCCAACACGCTTGGTCATCCACCGCATCCCATGTCACACAACTGTTGGACATACGGATTGACTGACGGATGGCGCCACTTTGTTATCGACTTTGAAGGCAATCCACCTCGCGTCCATTACTACGCATTCACGGATTGATGAAGGGAATAGGCTGAGAAGAAAAACGGAAAAGAATGATGGGACAGGTCCAACAATTCCATCTTCCGAATTCTACCTCGCAATGGTCGCGGAACCCGGGGCTAATAAATGGGCCGCGGTGTTAACGGGTGTGGGCGCAAATGCGATGGGGATCGCGGCGTTTACTTTTCGTCCTGCGAGGTGGGTTTCTTGTCGTCGGGTTTGGGTGGGTCGTCGACCTTTTCGCCGGTGTTGGTGTTGGGCTTTTTGTCTTTGTCGGTTTGGTTGGCCTGCTTGGTGGAGTCTTCTTTCTTTTCGACCGGCTTCAAGGTCGCCAGGCCCTTGGGTGGGGCGAGTTTGCCGGATTTGAGATCTTTGAGCAGCGGCTTGATGATCTGGAAAGGAATCGCGTAGGTTTCGACTCGTCCGCCGCGGGCGATGTTCAAGCCGATCGCTTCACCTTTGAGATTGACCAGCGGACCGCCACACTGTTCGGGTTTGAGGACGGTGTCGTGCTGGAAGACGGCGGGGAAGCCGTAGCGCCGGTTGGAGAGTTTTCCGCCCATGCGATTTTGGATGGCGCCGCGGTTGTTCTGCATCATGGGCAGGACGCTCATGGTGGACAGTTCGACGTCGACGTCGAAGGTTTCGTCGCCGCGCTTGACGCGGAGTTTGAGGACGTCGCCGGGTCCGAACTTGCGCACGGTTTGTGCGAGGTCGGGGAAGGCGTTGACCTTCTTGCCGTTGACCTGCACGATCTGGTCGTCAACCTTGAGACCGGCGTCGGCGGCGGCACTGTTTTTGTAGACTTCGCCGATGACCGCGCCGGGCGCAAATTCCTGTCGGCCGTTCTTGTCAATCATTTTCGCGCGAATGCCCAACGCACCGGGACGCTTGGGAATGGCACGGCGGGGCGTGCTGACCACACCTACCGAAATCGGCTTGCTGCCCCAACCCGAGGTCGCCACCCATTCGCCGACGATGGCTTTCGTTGCGGAGGACCACTTGATCGGCTTGAGTTTAAAGTCGACTTTCAGCATCGCCAGGTCGTGGGTATTTTGCACGCCGACGACTTCGGCTTCGTGTTTGTTGCCGTCGCTGGTTTGCACTTCCACCTGACCGGACAGTTCACTCGCCTTGGTGAGCACGAAGCCGTTCTTGTCGACGACCGCGCCCATGGCGGTGTGCTTGCCGTCGCTGAAGATTTTGACGGTGCTCTGGTTGGCGTCCTTGACGACATCGCTGAACGCGGTGCGCGTTTTGTTGCCACTCTTGTAGAGGTCGGGGATGAGCCCGCGCAACCGCTGGGCTTGCGAGACGGAAGCGAGTCCGGTGAGCAGAACGAGTGCCAATGTCAGGTTGCGTGTTCGCATGGAATGCTCTCCATGAAGTTCAATTCGGGTTGATTCCATTCGGGCCGGCGTGGCGATAAGCCGGGTGGTCTTTGTGCGAATATTTGGATTGCTTAACCGCGCATGCCGAGTGTAACTTTAAGTTTGACGGTTTCTTCGCCGCGTTTGACGTCGAGGTCGACCTTTGCGCCCGCTTTGAGTCGGCGGATGTTGGACTGCAACTGGTTCAACGATCGCACTGCCTTGCCGTTGAAACCGGTGATGACGTCGTCGTTTTGAATTTTCGCTTTGGCAGCGGGCGTGCCGTCGTACACGTTGGTGACCGCAGCGCCGCGCACTGCTTCGCCGTCCTTGCCGGTAATGCCCAGGAATGGGCTGGCGCGATAACCTGCGGCGAGCGTGACTTTCAACGTGTCGGTCTTGCCGCCGCGAATGTATTCGACGGCGACTTCGTCGGACGGTGCACGCTTGTGCAGTTCGGCGACCAGGTCATGCACGTTGCGAAGTTTCTTGCTGCCGAACTTGGTGATCACGTCACCGACCTTGAGGCCGGCCATGTCCGCCGGGGCGCGCGGCGTGACGGTCGTAAGCTTCGCGCCTTTGTTGTGATTCTCGGCGTTCAACCCTGCAACCGCGCCGACTGTCATCGGCCGGTCGGACCAGTCTTCCGCCGCGGCGAGGCGATCCCAAGTGTCGTGATAAGTGTCAACCGGCACGTGGAAGTTGGCGGATGTCGGGCCGCTGATGCGACTGTGAATGCCAATGATTTTGCCGTCGAGGTCGAACAGCGGGCCGCCGGAGTCGCCGCCGACGAGCGTGGCGTCCGTCCAGATCACGCGGTCACTGGAACCGATCACGCGACCCAACCGCACGACCGGCGGGCGACCTTGTTGCCAACCGCCGGGATGACCGATGGCGATCGCCCAGTCGCCCATGCTGACGGTTTTGGATCGCCCCATTTTCACGTGGGGCCAATCCTTGCGATCGGATTCGATTTTGAACAGGCCGCTGTCGATGCCGGTGTTTCGACCAAGCGATTTGCCGCGGACGCGCTTGCCGTCGGAGAGAATGATGGTGACGTTGCGGTTGGGCGCGCCGGAAACATGGCCGGCGGTGAGCACGTAGCCGTCAGCACTGACGATCACACCGCTGCCGCGAGCACCACCGATCTGCACGCCAACGGTGGCCGGGATCAGTTTCTTAAGCAAACCCTGGACGCGTTTTTGAATCGCCAACAGATCCTCGACCGATTCCGGCGCGGGCTTTTTCCACGCGGGTTTGGGTTTCGGTTTCGGCTCGGTCGCTTTGGTGGCCTTGTCGATCACTTCCTTCGCGGATGGTTTTTTCGCGTCGGGCTTGGCGGGATTCTTGTCGGTTTTGGCTTTGGTCTGGCCAGGTTTGTCAGGCTCGGCTGCCGTTGCCGATGTGGTCTGGGTCGACGTCGCTGACCAGAGGGCCTGGCCGTCACCTATCGGCTCCATCGCACATGCCGGCGCCGCCAAAAACACGGTCACGATCAACAGCGCAGAAAACGCAGAGCACGCAGAAAATAAGGTGCGGCGGGACCGTCGTTTGAGGGGTCCGCCCCACCATCGCCAGTTCGACCTATTCATCATGATCAATCCTCGATCCAAAACGTCTGAAAATGTGTCATCCCGACACATCAAGTATAGCAACCAACCATTGACCCCGACAGAACATTCCCCGATGAAATACCGATGCTCCGCGTCACCGGTTCGTCACAAAAAAACGTCGGCGAGCGGGCAATTCTGAACATTCGTGTGCAGTGTTCACGTAAGTGTATTGCACATCACGAAGGCAATCGGGACGATTGTCGGGAAATCCACCCCGTTGCTACAGACTCCTTACAAACAGCCTGGAGGTTGGCAGACTTCCCACTTCCGAGTTCCCAATACAGGCTTCAAACTTCCCACTTCACTCAAAGTCCTGCAAGCCTTGCGGTGAACGCATAGTCCCGCCCGCCCGTGCAACCGCCGACGCTGGTCACACAACACGCCCCCGCCGCCGTGCCGAGCCGCCCCGCCTGTTCGAGCGGCAATCCTTTGAGCAGCCCGGTGAGCAGGCCGGCGTAAAAGCTGTCGCCGGCGCCGGTGGTGTCGATCACCTCGCCGGGCGGTTCGCAGATGTCCACCTGGACGAACTGCCCGGCCTTCTCTGACAGTAACACGCCCTCACGCCCGAGTTTTACGCCCAACAATCCCGGCGC
>JANQKH010000411.1 GCA_028281215.1 Phycisphaeraceae bacterium
AACCGCACAATCACGAACACCCAGGTATGGAACACGGACCTCAGTTATGACGATCTGTCCCTGACCGGATCGGCATCGATTACCGTGGTGGGGAATATCCGCGTCAATTGCAGTGGTGATTTCTCTGCCCGGGCCAACGCCGAAATCATCATTCCGGCTGGCTCCAGTTTAGAACTTTATGTGCGCGACCTCACGGACATCAACGGCAATGCGCAAATCAACAATGACAGCACGGGGACAAGCCGCCTGAAGATTATCAGTTACGGCAACATGAACATTCAGATACGGAACGATGCCATCGTGGCCGGCCAACTATGCACCAATCAAGACACCGATATCTACGATCAAGCCAATTTCTTTGGAAGCATAATCGCCCGGGACGATATCTACATCGAAGACACGTCATTGGTGCACGTCGATACGTCGCTGCCAAGCATTGGTATCACTGATCCACCTGCTACGGACAACATAGGCATCAACCCCGGCAGCTACCGCAACGGGGTTAACGGTTTGCAACCCGGCGCCAGCCCACACACCGGCACGTCATTGCAATTTGACGGGTCCGATGATTATGTTGAGATACCACACCACGACCGGTATCTCACACGCAGCGGCGCGATTGCGTTCTGGTTCAAAACCGATCAGGCGTCAACCCGGCAGGGATTGGTCTCGAAAGATTCCAGTGGCCTGGATACCGGCGGACAATGGACCATCGGTATCGAGGGCGGCAAAGTGTTTGCGTCGCTGGAGAGCAACACGACGCGATATGTCCTGACGTCCAGCTTAATCGCGTCGAACACCTGGTATCACGTCACCATGACGTTTGGTCCAGACGGCGTGAAACTGTTCCTGAATGGAACGTTGGCGGATCAGAATTCCTACACAGGCGGAACGGGCGCCACATCCGGCGGTATTGGCAATTACGAGCCGATCGCTGTCGGCGTCAGTACGGAAAGCTCCGGTAACAAAACCGTTTCCGTTGTAAGTGACCCGTTCATAGGGTTCATGGATGATGTTCGGATTTATGATTATGCGTTAGACCAGGCACAAATCAGTAATGTCATGAATGGGGTGGCGTTGGGTGAGTCAACCTTGCCCGGATCGGTGGTTCCTGACACGAGCAACTTTGGCACGCAACTGGATTTGTCCATTCCCGATACATCAAAAGTGACGTGGAATAACGGAGGGGGTCTGACAATTACGGATCTGACCACGGTGGCATCGGAACTGCCTGCCAAGAAAATTGCTGATGCGCTGAAACTGACGAATGAGATCACGATTGAAGTTCAGTTCACCACATCCAGCTTGTCACAAAGTGGTCCGGCACATATCGCTGGAGTTTCAAATAACAGTTCGTCGGCGAATTTCATCCTGGGGCAAGCCGGTACAAACTATGTGCATTGGCTGCGCACCACTTCGACAGCCGCCAACGGCACACCGGCCATTACCAGCAGCGATGCGATTTCTGACGGCGTTCCCCAGCACGTGATCATGGCTTTCGATGGCAAAAATGTCCGTGTCTATCGGAATGGCAAATTGAAAATCGATGAAGCACGCACGGGAACTTTCACATCCTGGGACGACTCATGGCGACTGGTGGTGGCTGGTGCTGGTGATGCTTCCAACCGGTGGTTGGGCAAAGTCTCCCGCATCACCATATATGACCGTGGGCTCAATGAATACGCAATTTATGACGTATTCAATGGTCTGGCGCCAGGATCAACGACTGGTCAATCGATCAAGGCAACCTGGGTGGAAATCCCGTAGTGCTGTACGTTTCCCAGATCAAACGTCCCTTGGTCATGTGAAGGTACTCATCCACGAGAGGGCGGTACACGCCGGTGCTCGGCTGTGAGGTCGGGCATCATAAGCACCAGATGCTTTGATTTTAAGTATTGGCGCCGGACTGATCGATTGTCGTCACGGTGATGGTGTTTCCGCCCCGCGTTATCGAAATGGATTTCGCACCGGATGCATGGTGCGAAGGGTTTGCACGGCATGGCGTTTGGCTTCGTTTTCGGATTCCGCGGTGGCGGTCGCCGATGTGCGGCAGTCTTCCGGTTTGGCCCAGGTGTCGGTTTGTGGTTGCATCGGAGAATCGTATTCCGCAAACTCCACGAGGCTCGTCATCGGCTGATCAGTCGAATGAGCGGTTTCGACCGGTTGGTGCAGGAACCCTGCGAAGAGTAGGCCGGTATAGACCGCCAGGCTGTAACGAATCCCGCGTTTCATGCGTCCTCCCGTTGGGGTTTGCGAGGCACGTTAAATAGAGAATTCAAAAGGTGACAAAACAACTGTTGCGGTTCGATTACGCTCACTTTCCTATAATTCCGTCGTGGTAGAACTCACACGCACGGTTCGATTTTGTCTCAATGGCGACGGTGATGCCGGCCGCGTGACGAACTCTTTCAGCGCCTGGCCCGCGATGCGCGGTTTGGGACGGTATTTTGAATTGCAGGTGACGTGCCAGGGACGCGTCGATCCGATCACCGGTTACTTTGTGAATATCAAGCACATTGACGCCGCGGTGCGACAACACATCGTGCCCTGGCTGGATGACATGGTGCATCGAAGTGAGTGTGCAGCCGCCATCCCGCTGGGGCGCACGATGATTGAAATGATCACGCGTTTGCAAACGAATATGGAGCAGAGCGTGGCGGCGGTTCGGCTGAACCTCACGCCGTTTTTGAGTCTGACCCTTGAGAGGACTGACATGGCCGGTATTCTGATTCGCCAGCAGTTTGAATTCGCCGCCGCACATCGGCTTCACGTGGAGGGACTGTCCGCTGACGAAAACCAACGCATCTTCGGCAAGTGCAACAACCCGTCCGGCCACGGCCACAACTACCGTGTGGAAGTCGCCGTACGTTCACCTATCGATGAACACGGGCAGGTCTGCACGGCGGATCAGATCGACGAACTGGTCGACCGCGTCGTGATCGAAAAGTTGGACCACAAACACCTGAACGTCGACGTGCCGCAGTTCGCGACCTTGAACCCGTCCGTGGAAAACATTGCGAAGGTGATCTACGAGATGCTCGAAAACAAGGTTGACGAAGTCGGCGTGGCGCTGGATGAAGTGAGTGTGTGGGAGACGGGCAAAACGATGTGCACGTATCGCGGTGAGCGGATTGAAGTGTAGAACGGAGCTGAAGAATTCTAGTGAATGGTTGAATTCCACCTGCCGATAAATGGGTCCAACTTTCTGACCGCCCATGCAACTGAGCGAAACCGACCAACAACTCGCCGCGACGATACAAACCAGCCGATACATCGCAGCCGCGTCCGTGCTCGCCGTACTTTGGGCAGTCGAGTCGGTCGCGCCGATGTTTATCGGTCGGTCAAGGCGCGTGACGCACGGGTTGGCGAACCTTGCCCTCGCGGCGATCAATGCCGCGCTGGCGTTCGGTTGCGCCTTCGGCATCCTTTTCGTCACCGAATACTCGCGCGTGCATGAACTCGGTCTGCTGCATCGCGTCGACCTGCCGATATGGGCGAAGTGGGTCATCGCGCTCGTGGTGTTTGACGGCTGGCAATACTGGTGGCATCGGCTGAACCATCGCCTGCCGCTGCTTTGGCGATTTCACGCCGTGCATCATTCTGACGCGGAAATGGACGCGACCTCGGCGGTTCGATTTCACACCGTCGAGATCGCGTTCTCCTTCGCCGCGCGTATGCTTGTCCTGCCGGTACTGGGCATGACCATTCCGCAAGTGTTGCTTTACGAAGCGATCACGCTGCCGATCATCATGTTCCATCACAGCAACATTCGCATGCCAGGCAAGCTGGACCGCGCGCTGCGCCTGTTCATCGTCACGCCCTGGATGCACTGGGTGCATCACTCACGCTGGCAGCCGGAGACCGATTCCAACTATTCGAGCGGCCTGTCGGTGTGGGACCGTGTGTTCGGTTCGTTTCGTTTACGCGAAAAGCCGGAGACAATTGATCTTGGTTTGGATGAATGGAACGAAAAGGAATGGCGAGGGCTTTGGGGGATGTGGCGGAAGCCGTTTGGAACATTGGCGAAAAGGGAAGCGGACAACGAGACAGACCACGGCGATGAATCGTAGTAAAGGCCTCACAGCCGGACTTTATGTCGTTGACTCGCCCATCACGGTCACCACGATTTCGCGTTGCCTTGGTTTGATGTCGCATTCGAGGTGGAAGATTTGTTGCCAGGTGCCGAGGACGAGTTGGCCGTTGCTGATCGGCACAGTGATCGCCGGGCCGAGCGTCGTTGCTTGCAGGTGCGAGTGGCCGTTGCCGTCATGCCAGGTTTGTTCGTGGCCGTAGTCTCGGCTGGGCGGCATGAGTTGGTCGAAGATCGCCGGCAGATCCTTCTGCAAGCCCGGCTCAAACTCGATCGCTCCGATCGCGCCAGTGCTGCCGACGTTGAACACATGCGCGACGCCGACGGTCACGCCCGATGCCGACACAATGGCGCCGACGTCGCGCGTGATGTCATGCATGTCACGATGCCCGGCGGTGTGAACGGTGAAGCGATCCTGATGAACCATGTGGTGGCTTCCGGAAAAAGGTTGGTGTGTGAAAAGGAATGTCGATCCTGTGCGGTGTTGAATGGTACCTCACCCTCGACCTGTGCCATGGCCGGTTTGTCCAGCCGTGTGATCCCGCTGTGTTGTTCGGAATGGACAAGCCAACATTATCACAGCTGGGCAAGCCGGCCATGGCACAAGGATCGGTCTTTGTCCTGGTCCGGCGGCCGCCTCACCACACTTGACACATCGGCAGCCTTGTCTACCATTTCTCTTCTGCAAACCGTCGGCCTCCTTAGCTCAATTGGCAGAGCAAGCGGCTCTTAACCGCTAGGTTCAAGGTTCGAGTCCTTGAGGAGGCATTCTCACGCGAGCAGCATCAAACCCCGCCCCCTGGCGGGGTTGTTTCTTGCGCGTGGTACGATGAATGCATGAAACGATGCATCATTTTCACCGCCGCTTTTTTCGCATTTCTGACGCCGACGTTGGGGCAAACCGATTCCCAGCCCAGCGTGTTTGACTTGCCTCGCTTGCTGCGCATTCAAATGGCGACGCAGCGGTCGGCCGCGGCGCTGATGCGCAGCGGTCAACTGGCCCGCGCTGAAGCGTTACTCACGCAGGCGTCGGCGCGCCTGCCGCACGATTCTTCGATGCACTACAACTTGGCGTGCGTGCAGTCACGGTTGGGCAAGCCGGACGCGGCGCTCCAGAGTCTTCGCCGTGCCATTGATGCCGGGTTCCGTGATGTCAAGCACATTGAAAACGACGAAGATCTGAAACCGCTGCGCGCCCGTGACAAATTCAAGGCGCTGTTGAAACGCGCCGCCGATCCGAACACCCCGAAGCCGGTCGGCTGGAAATACAACGCCGTGCCCGCGGCCGCGCAGGACAGGCAGGTGATCGTGTCGCAGAAGAACACGCTGTTCATCCCGCAACTCGGCATGCTGCACGCGCAGTTCAAAATCGATGCCGAGGCAACCGAGGGCAAGCCGATCGCCACGCGTTTGGATGAAGCCGGCAAACTGCTGGTCAAGTGGTATGAACAAGGCACTGCCGCGGGAAACCACGGCGACGTTTATGACAACCACGATAACGATCACTCCAACATGAACTACCAGCGATATCCGCAACTGACGCGGATCGAGTACGACGAGGAAGCGAAAAAGCGAGGCCTGCACAACGGTTTGCAACAACACTTTTTCTTCAACGCCGTCACCATCGGCAATTCGTCAACCGCGTTGACCCGTGGGCCGTTCTGGCGCAGCCAGGGACGCAGCGCCCTCACGCAACCCAACGGCGTGCGCGCCCTTTACCTGCACTACACGCGCAATCATCTTTACTTCTATCCCGAACACCGCGACCACGATCCCGGTCACAACAACGCCGACGGCAAAGGCTACGGCGACGTGTTTCCCGCCAACACGCCTTACCTGTTTTTATCACAGGGCTCGTCCGGCTCCGACCGCGCGTTCATGAACGCGGTCGCCGCCACGCTCGCCGCGTTTCGACCGGAAACAAAAAAGGCGCTGGTTAAGCATGGCCTGATCACGCCGACGGTGCAGATGATCATGCGCATCAGCAATCGGCAGGTCGAAAAGCGCGAAGATTATCTAACCGGCAAAGCGCACCCGACTGTATTCGACGGCAAACAGTTGAACGTGGTGCGGATGGTCAAGCGGGCGCACGCGATGCGGGCGGACCGGTTGCCGCCGATGGTGCAGTTGAAGGTGGTGGAGGAAGATGAGCTGGTGCTGGGCGTGGATTATTTTGAT
>JANQKH010000241.1 GCA_028281215.1 Phycisphaeraceae bacterium
GTGCACTTCGAACCAGTCGGTGAAGTCGCCATCGCTATCGACCAGCGTGGTCTTGTTGACTGCCATCACTTCGCTGATGACCAAACTGCCGGACAACAGCAACCGCGACTCCAGCGATTCAAATCGCGGAGCGCTGCCCCGTTTCGGATGAGCATGTTTACGACGTCGAATCAAAATCTCACTCTTCGGTCACCCGACGCTCATATCTTACACCATTAGGCGGCGTCACGGACATTCCGCCATGCCGATCAACTGACCGCCCCCTTGCGTTTGAGCATGTCCAGCAGCACGGCCGCAACAAGCACCGCGCCGAGCACGATCATCTGATCCGCCCATTCGACATTCATGAGGTTCATGCCGTTCTTGATCACCGCGATGATGAACGCGCCGATCAGCGTGCCGAAGATCTTGCCTTCGCCACCCATCAGGGATGTTCCCCCAACCACCACCGCTGCGATGACCTCCAATTCGTACATTTTGCCGAAGGTTGGATCGCCGGCATCCAGTTGCGAGGCGAGCACGATGCCGGCAAAACCCGCCAGCGCGCCGCACACCGTGTAGACGATCAGATAGATGCGATTCACCGGCACGCCCGACAGCCGCGCCGCTTCGCGGTTGCCGCCGACGGCGTAGACGCATCGCCCGAACTTCATGCGCGACATCACGATGTGGGCGATCACGTAAAGAATGATCATGAGCCACACGGGGTTAGGCAGCCCCAACGTGGAACCGCCACCGAGCCAGTAAAACGATTCGGGAAACTCGGAGATCGACGTGCTTTTGGAGAATCGAAACGCCAACCCGCTGGCGATCGACATCATTCCCAGCGTCGAAATGAACGGCGGAATGCGAAAGGCCGTGAGCATCACGCCGGTGAACAAACCCGCCAGCGCGCATAGACCGATCGCCGCCAACATGCTGAAGATCATTACCGGCGGACCGGCGGCCTTGCCCGCCCCCAGATTCAACGGCTCAAGCCAGGCGAGCGCGCCCAGGTCGCGAACCAGAATCGCCACGACCACGGACGACAGAGCCACTAACGATCCCACCGACAGATCAATCCCCGCCGTGATGATCACCATCGTCATGCCGATGGCGATGATGGCGTAGATGGCGGTCTGGTTTGCCACGCTGAGAATGTTGCTGAGGTTGAGGAAGATCGGCCATTGGTACGACTCCGGCTTGACCAGTTTCTCCGGGCCTGCGCCTTCGATCTTCTTCCAGATTCCCCAATCGCCGGTGGCGTCGTTAACCGCAACCGCGTCGAACGTTTGTCCGTCCGTGATCAGCGCTTCAATCGCTTGGCGCACATCCCGCGGTTCGCCCATCAATGTGGCGACAACATTTAGGCCCTTGTCCTCGGCGCGTTGCTCGGCGGCTTCGGCGAACGCGCGGTCATCACTCGTGTTACGCGTCACAATGAGGATCGATGCGTCCGCGCCAACGCGATTGGCAATCAGATCAATCACCTGCCGCCCCGCCGCCGGTCCGGTCGGATGTTGTTCGCGGATCGTCAACAGGCTGAACAACACGGCAAGCAGCAACAGGACAAACACCATGCCATAGTCGCTGACAAACTGTTTGAACCAGGTATGTGTATCGTTTGCGGCCGCCATGGCGTGGTTATCCTATTGCCAATCGCATGATCTGTTCCTGCGTCGCCGATTCGACGTCGTCGATCATGCCTGTCACTCTGCCTTCATGCATGACCATGATCCGATCGCTCATGCCCAACACTTCCGGCAGTTCGGAACTGACCATGATGATCGCCTTGCCGGCTTTGGCCAGGTCATTGATCAAGAGGTAGATTTCATATTTCGCCCCCACATCGATGCCGCGCGTCGGCTCATCGAAGATGACAACCTCCGCGTTCCGTTCAAGCCACTTGGCCAGCACGACTTTCTGCTGGTTACCGCCGGACAAGTTCTTGGCCAACTGCTCCTGATGTGGAATCTTGATCTGGAGCGAATCCACGAAGCGACCCAAAGCCTGACGCTCCTTCTTCCGGTTAACAAAACCCATCGACGCCAGTTCTGACAAGTTGGGCAGGCCGAAGTTCTCACGCACGGTCAAACCGGCGATCAAGCCCTGCGATTTACGGTCCTCGGTCAACAGGCAGATGCCTTGGCGAATGGCGTCACGCGGTTTACGGATCCGCAATCGGCAGCCGTCCAGTTCAATGATTCCCGCGTCACATTGATCCGCACCGAACAGCATGCGCACTGTCTCCGTCCGCCCCGCGCCGACCAACCCGGTGACCCCGAGCACTTCGCCGGCTCGCACGTCAAACGACACACGCTGAACCGCGCGGCCTCGCGTCAATCCGCTGACTCGCAGCCGCACATCGCCCACTTCGTGATGATGTTTGGGAAACTCATTGTCGATCGATCGCCCGACCATCAGTTCGATCACACGATCCCGGTCCAGTTCACCGATTGGGTGCGTGGCGATGTGCTCGCCGTCGCGGAGCACCGTTACGTCGTCGGCGATCTCAAACACTTCATCGAGTCGATGGCTGATGTAAACGATACCGATGCCTTGTGCCTTCAACTCCTCGACGATGCTGAACAAACGTTCGACCTCCGCCGGTGTGAGCGCAGCCGACGGTTCGTCCATCACGATCAACTTTACATCCTGCGACAGGACACGCACGATCTCGACGAGTTGTTGATGCGCGACCGACAGTCGGCCGCAGGGTGCATCGATCGGTATCCGCACGCCAATCCGATCGAATAGTTCCGCCACACGTTTGCGTTCGGCGCCGCGCCGGATGAAACCGCGCCTGGTTTCTTCGCGGCCGAGGAAGACGTTTTCCCACACGGTGAGCGTCGGAACGAGGTTGAACTCCTGGTAGATGATGCCGATGCCGGCCTTCATGGCGTCCATCGGCGTGCCAATCATCAGCGGCAGGCCGTCCAACTCAATCGTGCCTTCGTCCGGGCGATGGGCGCCGCCCAGCACTTTGATCAACGTGCTTTTACCCGCGCCGTTTTCGCCCAGCAACGCCAGCACCTTGCCCGCCTGGACCTCCAAATCCACACCGTGCAACGCGCGAACGCCCGGGAAAGACTTACAAATCCCGCGCATGCGCAGCAACGGCCGGGTTGTCACATCCGCGGTGGCCTGCACGCGGCTACTCCATCAACTCCGGATCCTTCTCCGCGTCTTCCTTGTAATACAGCTTCGAAGGAATCAACAACTCGGCGGGCACGTCGTCGCCGTCGAAATACTTGATGATCATTTCAATGGTCTTCTTGCCCATCAGATCGGGAAACTGAATCGGATCGCAAACGATCTTGCCTTCAAGGATCGCCTGCTTGCCGATCTTCTGGCCATCGAACGCAATGATCTTGACCTGATCGGCCTTGCCCGCGCTTTCCAGCGCCGCGTAAGCGCCAAGCGCTGACGGATCATTGATCGCAAAGATCGCCGCAAGGTCACTGTGCGCTTCGATGATGTCCTTGGCGGCCTTGAACCCTTCATCGCGCACGCCGCCGCCGTCAAGTGTGGAAACGATGTCAATCTTCGCGCCGGTCTTGTTGTGTTCGTCGATTACTTCGGTGAAACCCTTGACGCGAAGCTGGCATGACTCAGCCTGCGGAAAGTGTAGGATGCCGACCTTGCCGCCGGATTCGCCGATCAACTTCACCATCGCCTGCCCCGCCAACTTGCCGCCCTGGTAGTTGTCCGTCGCCACGTGACACACGACCTTGCCAACGTCACCGTCATACTTGATGTCATTGGTGAACACAGGGATGCCCGCATCATTGGCTTTCTTAATCGCCGTGCCGATGGACTTCGAATCACAGGGGTTCAACACGATGGCGCTGACGCCTTTCACGATGAAGTCGTCGATCTGGTCCGCCTGTTTTTTCGCATCGCGCTCGCCGGAGACAACAATCACCTCGTAGCCGTACTTGGCCGCCTCGGCTTTCATATTGTCCGCGATGACCTTGAAGAACGGATTGGTCAACGTCAAGGCGGAAAACCCGATCGTACCCTTCTTTTTGATCGTCCTTGGCGCAGCATCTTTGGAGGACGCGTCTTTGGTCGTCACAATCTTCGACGCCCCGTCCTTGGTCGCAGCATCCTTTGTAGTTTTGTCGCCTTTCAAGTCTTTAATCGCAGCATCCTTGGCCGCGGTGTCTTTGGTTGTTGCATCCTTCGTCGATGCATCTTTGGCGCCGGTGTCCTTCGGCGTGGCGTCTTTCGTGTTAGGCGCGCCGTCCTTCGGCTTACCGTCGCCGTTTGATCCACCGCAACCAGCGAAAACCATGAGGGAGCACACCAGCAGTAGCGTTTGGATTGTTTTCATTGCAAGACCTTTCCAGATGGATTCGCTGGACGTGGAACCGTTCGCGATCTCTAATGTCGCCTCACCGATGATCGAGGATGTCCGCCGGTCGTCTGTTTAATGTAATCCATATTACAATCCTTCGCTGGAAACCGAGGTCCGTCATGTCCGCCAAGTCCCCTAAGTCTGCCGAGTCCGTCACGCATGACTTTCTTCACGAACTGACAGGCTCGTTTGCGCAACCCGCCGGCGAGAACCCTACCGTTGCGATGATTGAAGCGGCTTATCAACACCATGGCTTGCAATTTCGATACATCAACTGCGAAGTCGCGCCGCCGGCACTCGCCGATGCAGTGCGCGGCGCGCGGGCGATGAACTGGACCGGCTTCAACTGTTCTCTGCCGCACAAAGTCGAAGTCATCCAATATCTGGATGGCCTGGGTGAATCAGCAAGCATCATGGGCGCCGTGAACTGTGTCGTGCGGCGCGACGGTCGATACATCGGCGAGAACA
>JANQKH010000765.1 GCA_028281215.1 Phycisphaeraceae bacterium
GGCAAGACGCTGAACGAAGACGCCCCGCGCCAGCGCACGGGCGATGTTTACACCGACACCAAAATTGACGCTGAATCCGTTGTGAGTGAAGCTCATCAACAGCACGGCCTGCCGACCGTCATTTTGCAACCCACTGCGGTATACGGACCTTTCGGCGGCTGGTGGATGACCGGACAGATCAATCGTCTGCGTCAAGGCCGGTTCGCTTTGCCGGCCGAGGGCCGCGGCACGTGCAACGCCGTTTATGTGGACGATGTGGTGGATGCCTGTATAGCCGCCGCCGTTCACGACCTGGCGCCGGGGCAGACGTTTCTTGTATCGGGACCGAACCCCGTGACATGGAACGAATACTATGAACACATCGAAGGCATGCTGGGACGCGATTCAATCATCCATCTATCCGACGATGAAATCCGTGCGCGACAGGTGAAACCCAAACAGCCGAAAGGGCTCATCGGCTGGGGCTTGCAGGTACTGCGTGAGCGACCGGATATCCGGCAACGCATTGTCAACTCCTGGATCGGTTTGCCATATCGCGTCGCGAGCAAGGTCACGCCGAAGCGGTTGCTTCGCGCGACCAAGCGCAGCGTACTCGGCAACAATTACGAAGGCATGCCGACCGAAACACCTGCGACTTCAACCGCCGACGCAAACGTGCCGGTAGATGATCGTCCGATCATCGTCCCGGATGCACACAGCCTGCCGCAGTTCACATCCACCACACGTGTCGTAATTGACAAACTCAAAGATGTGCTTGGATTTGAACCACAGTATGACCTCGACCGCGGCATGGCGTTGTCCGCAAAGTGGGCGAAGTGGGCAGGCCTGACGGATTGACCGCCATCGCCTCGCTTTACTTTTCAATCATCGCACGCAATACCTTGTAGTCCGTCTTGCCCGTACCCAGAATGGGAATGGCGTCCACTTTTTTCACTTCATCGATTCGCATCACGCCGCGGATGCCATTGTCGATCAGCAATTGATTGGCTTGCGGCGTGGTGATGGATTCCGTGGTAAACAGAACGATGTGTCGGCCGCCTTCGGTTTCGATGCCTTCGACGGCGACGCGCGGACCTTCGTCGGTTGGCGGGAACTGTTGGATAAACGGATCTTCGAGCGCGGGCAGCGAGATCATTTCGCCGCCGGCTTTGAGGAAACGTTTGAGCCGGCCGGCGAAGTGCACGTAACCGTCCCCGTCAATGCGTGCGAGATCGCCGGTGATGTACCAGCGTTTGCCATCGTATTCGTGGAACGGCGACGGTCCGTCGTAGCCGATGTAGCCTGGAAAAACGTTGTTGCCGTGCACGAGCAGCATACCGATCGCATCGTCGCTTTGCGTGGTGTCAACGGGCTCGAATGAATCGGGGTCGACCGTGATCAATTGCACACCCGGCACTGCGGGTCCAACGGTGCCCGGCCGACTGTCATCCACCGGGTTAAGGCAAACCATGGGTGAACATTCCGAGATGCCGTAGCCTTCCATATGTGCGGCGTTGGGCGCGAGTTCGCGCAATCGGTCGTACAGCGTCGCAGGTGCTTTCTCCGCGCCGAATACCACGTACCGCAGCGAATCCATGTCGCCTGGGTCCACACGATCAAGAATGTAATTCAAAAACGTCGGCGTGCCGCAGATTAGTGTCGGCTGATAGGCCGCCACCTTTTGCGCCA
>JANQKH010000521.1 GCA_028281215.1 Phycisphaeraceae bacterium
TCCTTGTACGCCAGCGTTGAACACAACGCCTGACCCATCCGCCCGAACCCCACCACGATGTAATGGTCTGTCATGGCATTGATCTGATTCATCAGTTGCCGCCTTCCTAGAACTTCGCGAATCTGCCCGTCAATAAAAAACGCCACCACGTTGCCCGTCGCATACAACACCGTGCCGATACCTGCGATCATCAACAGAATCGTCCACCACTGTTCCGCCACTGACAACGGCAGCCCCGTCTCTTTCATCCCAACCGTCGTAAGAATCACCACCGTGATGTAAAACGACTCAAACACATCACGCCCGCCAAAGAAGACATAGCCAAGCGTTCCAGTCGCAAACAACGCGACCAACGCCAGCAGGCTGACCTTTAACTTGTCGAAAACACTTCTCACAATGCGGGTTCCATATTGGTGGCGCATACGCCGGGCAGACTTGTTATCCATCGGCGATTTGCGACGGTCGGTTCGGTTGTGACGATTGCATGGGGGTGGGGGAACTAGAGAACAGAAGAGTGGCCAATTTCGGGCATGTCCGGACATGGGGGTACCCGAAACCACTGGAAAATGGACTTAAGTTCTTTGTAAACATGTCTTTAACTCCATGTCCGGCCAGGATGTCCGGACGTCCGGGCTTCATTTTTCGCTCAGAAACGCGGGTTTCCGTGTCCGCAATCATGTCCGGAACGTGTCCGGACATGTCCGGCGGACATGGTTTGGAGACGTTTGTGCGCACAAATCTCGTCATCAAGCACTGCGGCGGCAGCCCGCTGCCATGTCTATTCCGCATCGAAAACCCGACCGCCTTGGGCACTGGATATTCGTCATGGTGCTTTTGGGTATCGCATATTTTCATCAATTGCAGCAACACAGAAACCTCCGGTTCAAGACGTGCCCGCACCAGTCGCGCGGGAACGGCCCATTATACCCCAATTCCAAACAAAATACGAGTATAAGTGGCCATTCAACCAGTAGTCCGAAGCGCCATTGAGGAGGCTGTTCGCCAGTAGCGCCCCAAAAAGCCTCGTCATCCTGGTGGGGCCATGTGGCGCTTGTCCTTTGATTAAAGATTTCACCTTTCACGCGGCAGATAGGCCTTGCGTCGGGTGATCGGTTCACCGTTGATCCATTTCAGGCCGAGTAGTTGGGGGACGTTGCCTTTCCAGAGTTGCAGGTGCGCGATGTCGCGAGCTGGTTTTGTGTTTTTGTTGGCATGTAGATCACGTGTGGCTTTGTCGAGTGGACGAATCGATAGCTGTGTGATGCCGAACCAGTCTTCAAGTGGTTTGCCGTCTGTGTCACGGAAGTCGCTGGGCGCGAGGGTGAATGTCTGTTTGCCTTTTTGTTTGAGCGACACGGCTGCGAGATAGACCTGTTTGCGATAGCCGGTGTAGTGTCGCCATTCGTGGCAGATGAGGGCGACGCCGATCGCATTGCCGGGTTGATCGGTATGAATCACGCCTTGGAGTCTGCCGCCGTCGGGCGCTTCCCACCGGGGGTCGACCAGTTTGCGCGTGGCGAAGAACCAGTGATGCCGGTTACCGGCGTTGAGGCGGTACCAGTCTTTGTAACCGCGTTTGAAATCGTCGATGAGAACCTGTTTTTTTTCTGTCGCTTTAACCCCGGCCGCGCGGAGTTGATCGGGGTACGCCGCCTTCGCGGCACTGAGCACAAAGGTGCCGGGATCGCCTTCGTGTCGTTCGTTTTTCGCCAGCTTGTAGTGGACATTGGTGAATACGAACAGCGGCTCATCGAGATCGAACACGGGACACTGTGCAGTCCACTTCACGGGTTCGAGCGTTTCGTCATTTGAGGATTGGAGTTGGAGCGTGGGTTGTGCGTCGGTCCAGAATCGGTTCCTTGGATCACGGCCGTAGCCGTAGTAGACTTCCACGCGCTCCATCGGCCGGGACGCATCCGGCGTCACGGTCACGACGGGCACACCGTCTTTCGAATCGAGTTTGAGTTCAATCTTCGGCGATGCGGGGAAAGTCAGGCGCTTCTTCAAGTGTGCATCGAACCAGAGCGGCCGGGCAATTTCGGTTTCAGGTGTGAACCGATGGTTCAGGTGAGGGGCATAGACGGTGCGCTTGCGTGGGTGTGGCACGGTTTTCATGCCGCGTTCGACGAAGTCCATCGGCGCATTGAAATCGTTGGTCGACGTGAGAAAAAGCAGGGGGCTCTTGATGCGCGGCAGGTACGCTTCACCGGCGATGGTGTTGGTGAACAGGGTGAAGTCACCGCGAAGGTGGCGGGCGCTGCGGGGCAGGCCCCACAGATCGTGGTGAACGAATCCGCTGCCGCCGACAG
>JANQKH010000773.1 GCA_028281215.1 Phycisphaeraceae bacterium
CCTGAACGTCGACCTGGCACACGTCGAAGCCTACGCGAAGTTGGCCGAGCGCATCGTCGGCCGCATGGATGTCGGCCGGTTCGCTGCGTCATTTGGTTCCTCCACAAACACTTCCGCCGCCGGCATGCGCCGACTTATTGCGGCGATGGGTAAGTGGTTGCTGCGAGGCCCGCTAAACGAGCGCGAAGTCGACGCCTATTTCGCGATCAGCAACGCCGTCGTGAAAGAAGGCGGCGACTTCAATGAAGCCGTCAGGTACATCGTGGAAGCGATGTTGCAGTCGCCGCGATTTATCTATCGCATCGAGGAACAGGTCGGCGCCGCAAAAGTGAAGTCGGTGAATCCGTACGAACTGGCGTCGCGGCTCAGTTACATCATCTGGGGCGCGTCGCCTGACAAAGCGCTGCTGGCCGCGGCGGACAACGGTGGGCTTGCCACCCGCACCGGCATTGAAGCGCAAGTCAAACGTATGCTCAGCGATTCACGAACGATCACGCAGTCTTCGCAGTTCATTGACGAGTGGCTGGACCTTGGCCGACTGGATCACTTGCGTCCAAACCCGAAGCATTTTCCCAAATGGAACCGACAACTGGCGGAGGACATGCGTGCCGAGACACTGGCGTTTTTCAACGAGGTGGTGTGGGTGCAAAAGCGGCCGATGGCGGATCTGTTTAACGCCCAACTGACGTTCGCCACACCGCGCCTCGCACAACATTACGGATTGTCGCCCAAAGGAACGACGTTGGCGAAGTATGACCTGTCCAACGTGGCAAGCCGTGGCGGGTTACTCACGCAAGGCAGTGTGTTGACCATCGGTGGCGACGAAGCCTCAATGGTGACGCGCGGCCTGTTTGTGTTGCACGATGTGCTGCGCGGTCACGTTGAAGACCCGCCGCCCGGGCTTGACACCACACCCGTGCCTTCAAGTCCCGGCAAATCGCAGCGAACAATTGCCGAGCAACGCATCAAGGCTCAGGCGTGTGGTGGCTGTCATTCCAAGTTTGAACCGCTCGCCTTTGGACTGGAAATGTACGACGGCATCGGAGCGTTTCATGAAAAGGATCATCACGGCAACACTTTGCGGCAGGACGGCGAAATACTGTTTCCGGGCACGGACAAGCCGGTGGCGTACCAGTCGTCAGCCCAGTTGATGAACATGCTGGCTGGTAGCGACCGTGTGAAGGAAACGATCACGTGGAAGGTGACGCAATGGGCGATCGGCCGACCGATTGTGGATGCCGATCGACCGATTCTCGATAAAATACACAGGGCCGCACAGGACGGCGGCGGCACCTACACCAGCCTTATCAAGGCGATTGTCATGAGCGATCTCGTTCAAAAGACGCGCACGGAGCCCACACCATGACCGGCAAACAACGCAACCGAATCAGCCGACGCACGATGCTCAAAGGATTGGGATCTGTCACGATCGGCCTGCCGCTGCTGGAAGAAATGGTCGGCGGCACGGCGGTGGCGGCAGCAGTGCCCAAAACGCCGACGCGCGCGTTCAATGTCTTTTTCGGCCTAGGCATTCCCGCGCCTTTGCAGAACGAAGGCTTCAAGGACGTGCTTGAGCCGTTGAAGCCGCTGAGCAAGAAACTATTGATTATGCGCAACGTGGACCAGGTCCGTTGCGATGAATCGGGCATCAACGCGCACTTCGACGGCGCTTCCGGCGCGTTCACCGCGGAGCCGCCGGACGGCACGGCGAAATCGGGCGGCCCGTCGATTGACCAGGTGATCCGCCGCACGCACTACCCGAAAGGCATGCCGGCCGGCATGGTGCCGACGCTGGTCGCGGGCACGTTTTTCCGCCGCAGCCGCATCAGCCGATATGTGCACAGTTACAACGCCGACGGCACGGTGGCGGGCACGATGCAGGAAAAACCGCGCGATCTGTTTGAGCGCGTGTTTGGGTCGGTGGAAATCGCACAAGGCAACAAGAGCGAGAAAGAGCTGCGCCGCGAACGCCTCAAGCGCAGCGTGCTCGATTCGACGGTGGAGCAATACAAGTTTTACACCGGCAAAGCATCACCGTTGAGCGCGGCTTCACGGGCGCGAGTGGCGGACCATCTCGATCGTATCCGTGAATACGAACAGCGCGCCTTTCGTCTCGCGCTCAACGAAAAGCGCCCCAATCAGCCGCCGAAGTCCCACCTATTGCACGGCCAAAAGGCGGACCCCGGTGGTCAGGGCATTGACATCACGCTCGAAGAACTGACCACCGAATGGCGCTTGATGGCTGACCTCTACGCGCTCGCCGTTCAGACCGATCGCGTGCGCTTCGGCGCACTGACGTTTCTGGCCGCGGGCGAGCGCATTCGCTTGACCGGTGATTACAAATACAACGGCAGGCTCATATGGAAGTTTGACGACGCCAAACAACTCAAAGCCTCCGGCGACAAAGGTTGCAGCCACGAGTGGTGGCACAAGTTCAGTGAAAAGAAAAAGAACGAACAACTCCGCGCCCACGCCCACATGAAGATGAACGAGGTCGCTTACTTCCTTAAGAAACTGGATGATGACGATTCCCGCGAAGTCAACGGCAAAACGATCCTCGAAAACTCACTGATCACCATTTCAACGGAGTCCGGCGACGGCCGGCACTCAAACGTCAAACGCGAACTGTCCGGCGTCTTCCACGCCATCACCAGCGCCGGCGGACGCTTCAAAACCGGTAAGATCATGGACGTCAGCCAAGAAGGCATTGATGTCTACAACACGATGCTCACGGCAATGGGCGCCAGCGAAAGGTTGGGGCCGCAGCACCGTGAAGCGACTGCGGTGGATGGCATTCGGGCTTAATTGTTACGCCAGAATCTTGCGCATGACCTGGCCGTGATCGATCTCCAATCGCTTGCGACCCGGAATCTCCAGTTTTCGTGAATCCAAACCAAGCTGATGCATGACCGTCGCGTGCAGGTCAGTGATGTAATGGCGGTCTTCGACGGCGTGGAAGCCAAGTTCGTCAGTCTTGCCGTGAACCATGCCCCCCTTGACGCCACCGCCGGCGAGCCAGATGGAAAAACCGTAAGGATGGTGGTCGCGCCCGTTGCTGTTCTGCGCGCCGGGTGTGCGGCCGAACTCGGTGCCCCAGACGACGAGCGTTTCGTCGAGCAAGCCGCGCTGTTTCAAGTCTTTGATCAGCGCGGCGATGGGTTGGTCGACCTGTTGGCAGAGTTTGGCGTGACCGGATTTCAGATTTTTGTGCGAGTCCCACGCGCCTGCGCCGCCGTTGGAGCCGTGGAAGATTTGCACGAAACGCACGCCGCGTTCGACCATGCGCCGCGCGGCGAAGCATTGCCGGCCAAAGGTCTGCGTCGGACCTTTGTCGATGCCGTACATCTGTGCTATCGCCGGCGACTCATCGCTGAAGCGCACCACTTCGGGCACGGCGGCCTGCATGCGGTACGCTAATTCGTAACTCTTGATGCGCGCGGTGAGATTCGGATCGTCCGGGTACCCTTTGCTCGCGATTTTGTTGAGTTGGTTGACCAGTTTGAACCGCGCCGCTTGTTCTTGTTTGAAAACAGTCGGCCCCGGAGACGCGAACGGCAACGGGTTGTTGGGGTCCACTTTCAGTTGCACGCCGTCGAATTCCGGGCCGAGGTAGTTGGCGCCGTGCGCTTCGTTGCCGCCGCAGCAATCGGCGATCGGTCTACCCATCACGACAAAGCGCGGCAGGTTTTCGTTGATCGAACCGAGCCCGTAGTTCACCCACGCACCGATTGTGGGGTACAAGCCGTCGAGTCGATGCCGACCGGTGTGAAACTGCAACTGCGCGCCGTGGTTGTTGTCCGTCGTCCACATCGATCGCACAATACACAGGTCGTCGACCACCTCGCCGAGGTGAGGCCACCAGTCCGACATTTCGATGCCGCTTTGCCCGCGTTTGCGATAACCGACCTGCAATGGATACACGTTGTGCCAGATATGCCCGTTGGCGTCGTTGGGCACGACGATACGCACGTTGTCCTTCGTGAAGGGATTGCTCAATGTATCTTTGTAAGGCGTGTCCCCGATCTTCTTGCCGGCGTACTTGTTCAACGCTGGCTTCGGATCAAAACTCTCCATCTGGCTCGTGCCCCCGACCATGAAAAGCCAGATCACGCTCTTGGCTTTGGGGGCGAAATGAGAGAGGCCGGTCGGTGGTGCGTGCGTCTGCGCATGTGTTGGCGACGCCGCACGACAGATACCGTCATCATGCAGCAGGGAACCGAGTGCGATGCCTGCGAAACCCATCCCCGCGCCATTCAGAAAGCTTCGCCGGTTAAAGTGATGATGATCGTGTGTGGATTGGCGGCGATTCATCGATATTCCCATCAGCGAATGGTGACAAACTCGTGATGATTGAACAGTGCATGCACCAGGCCTTCACGGGCGCGCTGCTGTGGCGATTTGGCCGGGCTGGTTTTCGGCTTCGGCCCGGATGTGTGAGGCGTGCCCTTCTTGGCGGTCAGCATCGCACTTTGTTCGGCAAGAAACGCCAGGCAGGCGCGGGTTTCATCGGGGTTGGCGTCTCGGCAAAGGATGCGCTTGAACGCGCCCTGCACGAACGCAGGATCGTCCGCATACTGTTTGGAAAGTGAGCCGGCAAGCGTGCGCGACATGTCAATTGCAAGCGTGCTGTTGGCCAGCGCCAACGCCTGCTGAGGCACGAGTGTCCTCGCCCGGCGATAACACTCGCTCGGGCTCGCCGCATCAAACAGCTTCAGAAATCCCATCTGCTTTTCGATCGCGTGCCGGTAATAAACGCTGCGGCGATAGGTTGTCATGCCCGCGTTGTGATCCAACTCCGGGCCACCCATCTTCAGGTCAAGCCGACCGGCCACAGCAAGCAGCGCATCGCGCACGGCTTCGCCTTCCAGCGGGCGTGGATTCATGCGCGTGTAAAACACGTTGTCCCTGTCGGCGGCGGGAACGGAATCAGCACCCACGGTGGATCGCATCCGATACGTTCGGCTGGTCACGATCAAACGATGAATGTGCTTGAGATTCCAGTCGTGCTCCATCAGTTCGACAGCCAACCAATCGAGCAATTCGGGATGGGTCGGTTCGCTTCCATTCATACCGAAGTCAAACACGGAAGCGACGAGCGGCTTGCCGAAGTGGCGCATCCAGATGTGGTTGACCGCGACGCGTGCGGTGAGTGGATTGCGTTTGTCGGTGATCCACTTCGCGAGGGCCAGGCGGCGGCCGGTGCTGGTTTGCGGGAATTGCTTGGAAAGCGCCGGGTAGCTTGGGTTCTTTGCATCGACCGGCTTCTCGGCATTGGCGATGTTTTTCTTCGCCTTGTTCAGCGCCGTGTTCGCGTCCTTAACCGCTTTGATCTTTTTCTTATCCCCATCCGTCATCGCCTCAGCAGCCGCCTTGGATCGCTTCGCCTTATCCAATGTGTGTTGGGCGCGAAGCAATGCGACGCGACGGGTTGCTTCTGCCGCGGCAAGGCGGAGTTCGTTGGCATCGGCGGGCGGCGGCGAGTTGTATCGAGCCTGTTCGGCAGCGATGCGCGCTTTGACCGCCGCCACCTCGGCTTCCGCGACGGCCAATTGTTGTTTCGCATCCGCCACCGCATGTGGCTCAGCTTTCTTACTTATTGTCAGCTTGTCGAGATTGGTCTTCGCTACCTGCCTCGCCTTTTCCGCTGCCGCGACCGCCTCACTGGTCACGAATGACTGCAAGCCGGGGTAGTACGCCTCAGCCGGCAGGGGCACCGCGTTTATGT
>JANQKH010000642.1 GCA_028281215.1 Phycisphaeraceae bacterium
CGGCTACACCGCCGGCGCGGGAAGCCGTTTGTATACCGCGCGCACCTATCCGCGCGAATACTGGAATCGCACCGCGTTTGTGTGCGGCCCAACGGGCAAACTCGCCGGCACGTTTGTGTTGCGAGCGGACGGCTCGGGTTTCAAGGCGAGCAATGATTGGAACATCGCCGCCAGTGACGACGAATGGTTCGCGCCGATTGCCGCAGAGGTCGGGCCCGACGGCAGTGTTTGGCTGCTCGATTGGTACAACTACGTGGTCCAGCACAACCCCACGCCGATCGGTTTCAAGCGAGGCAAAGGCAATGCTTACGAAACGGTGTTGCGCGACAAGAAGCACGGTCGCGTCTACCGGATTGTGCCGGCGGGCAAGCGAACAGTGAAATATGCTTCACTGACTAAAGCAACACAGCAGCAACTGGTTCAAACGCTCCGCAGCGACAACCTGTTCTGGCGACAGCACGCACAGCGATTGCTCGTCGAACGAGGCAAGCGTGACGTGGCGCCCGCGTTGCTCGAACTTGTCGCCGATCCACAAGTCGACGCCATTGGTTTGAACGTCGGCGCGATTCACGCCTTGTGGACATTGCACGGATTGAATGCGATCGAAGCGAACGATTCGGCCGCTATGCGCGTGGTGTTTCGCGCCCTGCAACATCCGTCGGCCGCAGTGCGCCGCGCGGCGGTCATGGTATTGCCCAATGATGGCGAAAGCGTCAACGCCATCCTCGCGGCGAATCTGATCAGCGATGCCGACGCCCATGTTCGGCTTGCAGCGTTGTTGAAGCTGGCCGACGCTCAAAACCCCGCGACGTCAGACCGCGCCGGCGCGGCGATTCTCGCGATGATGAACCAGCCGGTGAACGCCAACGATCGCTGGATTCCCGATGCCGCGACGGCCGCCGCAGCCGCCAACGACGCCGGCTTCCTTCGCGCCGTGCTCAGCACATCGCAAGGCGGCAAGTCTTCCAAGTCGGATTCCAAACCAGCGCCCAAACCCAAAAACATTCTGACCAACGCTGACTTTGAAAACGTCAACGGCAACGCCGTGCCTGGTTGGCGGACCGTGATCTACGGCGGCGATGCTGTGTTCACCGTCAGCCAGGGCGCCGGCCGCAATGGTTCCAACTGCCTGAGCATCGCCGCCAAAGCCGGCACAGATGCCAGTTGGACACAGACCATCACTGTCAAACCAAACACCCGCTATCGCGTGACGGCCTGGGTGAAAACCACGCAGTTCAAACAGGGGTCAGGCCTCGGCGCGTTGATCAACCTTCACGAATTGCAGAAGGTCGGCAAAACCAATGCCGTGCGAACGGACAGCGACTGGACGCAGATCGCCAGCGAGTTTGAATCGGGTGGTCGCAAACGGTTGGCGTTGAACCTGCTCATGGGCGGTTGGGGTCGCAGCGTGGGCACGGCATCGTGGGATGACGTGCGTGTGGTCGAAATCGGTACGGCATCAAGCGGGTTGGCCGGCGACATCTCGCCTCGCTTGGGTAGGGTGATCAACATCGTGACCCGTCACTATGCCGAACGCGCGCCGGTGGACTCGATCGTGCCAACCCTTGCCTCGCTCAAGGGTGCCGACGAAATGCTGGTTGAGTTTGTGCTCAACGGTTTGGTCGCGGGTTGGCCCAAAGGCAAGGCGCCGCAACTTGAGGATGCCGATCGTGCGGAACTGTCTGCGTTGATCAAAGCACTTCCCGCCGGTCAACGCGATCGTTTGCTGACGCTCGCCCAGCGCTGGGGACATGAAGGCATTTTCTCCGCTGATTCAGCCGCCGTGGTCACGTCGCTTCGCAAGACACTGACCGATTCCTCCGCCGCTGCCGATGTGCGCGTGGATACCGCCCGACGGTTGATCCGCCTCGATGACTCGCCTACGAATGTCTCGTTGATTCTTCAACAGGTGAAGCCGCAGTCGTCGAATCAACTGGCAAGCGGTTTGGTTCACGCGCTGGCCGACAGCCGCAAACCAGAGACTGCAGATTCCTTGATTAAACAATGGTCGTCGCTGACCGCCGCGGCACGGCGCACCGGTGTCGCCGTGCTCATGCGTCGCACGACCTGGACGCAATCGATGCTCAACGCCATTGAAAAGTCCACCATTCACAAGGTGGATCTCACGTCCTCTGATTGGCAACTGCTCAAGGTGCACAAGGACAAAACCATCGCGTCGAAAGCAGCGAAACTTGATGCGGACCGGAGCGATGCCGATCGCCAGAAAGTGCTTCAAAGCATGTTGCCTTACCTCGCCCTCAAGTCCGATCTGAAAACCGGGCAGGCGTTGTACAAGAAACTGTGTGCCCAATGCCATCGCATGGACGGACAGGGCGGCGTGGTTGGACCTGACCTGACCGGGGTTGGCTCACGCGATGCCAAGGACATCCTCGCGGAAATTGTCGATCCCAACCGTTCCGTCGAATCCAACTTCCGCATGTGGGACATCGAAACCGAGGATGGCGACCGACTCACCGGCCGACTTGATACCGAAACCAAAACCACACTCGAACTGCTCGACCTGCAAGGCAAACGCCACGTTATTCGGCGAAGTGACATCTATTCCATCCGTGCATCGCCGCTCTCCATCATGCCGACGGGACTGATCGATCAACTAAAACCGGCCGAGATCGCATCGTTGATCGCCTACCTCAAGCAATCCGTGTCGCATGGTCCGAAGTGAAGAGATTCAAAAGGTGCGATGACTGTCACTGAGCCAGAAGTTGATGGCTGTCTTGTTCAACTTTTCACTGACGTCGATTACAGAACGCATCCAAGGCCGAGCGATGGCCGGTTGGGTGAGTCCTGTTTCCCCCGTCTGTCCCCTCGGCAGGGATTGGGCGGCGGCGAGGAGTAGTGTGTCGATGGGTGTGACATCCTCGGCAATCGATTCACTTTGGTCTGTGATGGGTTGCGTGATCGGTTCCGTGATTGGTTCGGT
>JANQKH010000648.1 GCA_028281215.1 Phycisphaeraceae bacterium
CAAACCAATACTCCGCGACTCCATTGTCCCGACACTCCAACCCCTAACCTCAATCCCCGGAAAGGAATTGTTTCATGGCAAGTGTGACTCTCAAAGGCAACCCCTGTAATCTCAGCGGCGAACCGGTCGCCGTCGGCGCTGACGCGCCGGACGCCACCCTCGTTGGCAATGACCTCAGTGACGTGTCGCTTTCCAGCTACTCCGGCAAAGTGGTGATTCTCTCGGCTGTGCCCTCGCTGGACACCGGTGTCTGTGATGCCGAGACCCGTCGCTTCAATGAAGAAGCGGCGAACTTGGGCGACGACATTGTGATCGTCACCGTCAGCCGCGACCTGCCGTTCGCGCAATCGCGCTGGTGCGGCGCGGCCGGTGTGGACAAGGTCGTTACGCTCTCCGATTTCCGGGACGGCGCATTCGCCAAGGCATACGGCATTGAAATCTCCGACGGCCCGCTCAAAGGCGTTTGCGCCCGGGCCGTGTTTGTGGTCGGCAAAGACGGCAACGTCGTGCACACCCAGTTGGTGCCGGAGATTGTCGAAGAACCGGACTACGCCGCGATCCTCGACGCCGCCAAAGGCGCGCTTTGACCGATCCCGGCTTCGCAATCCATCAGGAACGCTTCGCCCAACCGCGGAGCGTTCTTTTCGTTCGCCCTTTGCCGCCAAATGACCGATGGTGATAAAGATGTTCGTCAAATTGCCCACCTACCTGCTGGCGATGGCCGTTTGCGTGCTGACCTGCGTCGGCCTTGTCGGCTGTGACGAAGACGATGGTGCGTCCTTCGATCGCTTCACCAAAGACTGGCATGACGCGGTCAACACCCGGCAGACCGACAAACTGTTCGATATGCTCGACGCCCGAAGCCGACGCCACGTCGAACTGCAACTCGAACAACTGCGCGGCCTCGACCCCAAACACCATCAGTTCATCATCAATCAACTCGGCGGTGAACGTGTGGAGACGCTCCATCAGTTGACCGCCGCGAAGTACTTCAGCCTCTGGTGGCGACGCGTCACCGATGAAAAACAGCCCACGATGCGCATCGAAGCCAAAGGTGGCGAAGCGGCCTATATGGTGTTGGAACTCGATGACAAATCCCAGCGCATCGAACTGGTCAAAGAGGCCGGCCGCTGGCGCTGGGTGTTACCCAAACAATCGTTCTCGCTGCCGAAGGTGGGGCAACCGGCGTCCTAGGTTGATCCACCTGCGCCGGACATCGTCAGCGCTTTACTTCTCGTTTTTCTTTGTTTTGTTCTTCTGATTCCTGTTCTTCGAGCGCCGGTTTTTCCTTCGCTCGGCGGACTCTGTTTCCACCTTCTTCATATACGCCTCCGAGACGCTTCGATCGTCGCGGTTGGCGAAGACTTCGTGCATGTGATCATCGGTGCGTTTCATCCAGTCGAGCAGGGCGGCGCGGTGGCGGTTGAGTTCTGCTTTGATGGCTGCGTCTTTACTTTGTGCGAGGTTGTGCAGGCAGTCGGGGTCGTTGTCGATGTCGTAGAACTCTTCGCGGACGCGATGGTCGAACAGGTGCAGTCGTGCGGCCAACTTTTTGTTGGTTTGCGCGAGTTTTTGCATCGTGCGATACGAGACGGTGCCGGTCGTTGCTGTTTTCATTTTGCGTTGGCCGTCGGACCAGGGGTTGAACAGGTAGAGGTATTTTTTCGATTGCACCGCCCGCATGGGGTGCCTGCCGCCGCCGGCGTTTTCGTTGTATTCTTTGAACACGAAGTCACGGTTTGGTTGCGTTTTGCCTTCGAGCAGGGGCAGAAACGACTCACCCTGTAAACCGTTGGGATGTTTGATGCCCGTGATGTCGAGCAGGGTCGGCAGGGCGTCGATGCCGGAGATCATGTGCGACTTGTCGATGCTGTTTGCTTTGACTTTGCCGGGCCAGCGCACCATCCAGGGGGTGTGCGTGCTGTGGTGGTACAACTGTGTTTTGGCGAACGGTAGGGGCATGCCGTGATCGGAAAGGAACATGACGACGGTGTTGTCGGCGTGGCCGGACTCTTCCAGCGCTTTGAGCGTCGCACCAACGCAATCATCGGCGCGGCGGACCGAGGTGTAATACAACGCCAACTCCTGCCGTACCGCCGGGTGATCAAACAAAAAACCGGGGATCGGCATCTGCTTCGCGTTGAACACCAGCGTCGGCTGATGTTTGTCTTTCGGGCCGGCGTAGAACGGCTTATGGGGATCGGAGATGTTCACCATGATGCAGAACGGTTTGCCCGCTTTCTTCGCGTTGGCGATGCCGCGCTTCGTTGACTGGTAGTACGAATCAATATCCTTGAGGTGTTGTTGCTTGCCATCGAGTTTGGTCAGGTCGTCGTCCCAGCCGGGGTAGGGATAGTAAGGTGTGGAGTGCGACGCCTTGCCGCGAATGGCGACGTAGTACCCACCTTGTTTCATAAGGTCGGCGAGCACGGGGTACTTTTTGTCCTTGATCGAGTAGAACCCTTCCACCCCGTTCGTGTGCGGGTAAAGCCCGGACCACAGAACATTGCGGCATGGTTTGCAATTGCCGACCTGCACGTGGGCATATTGAAACCGCAAACCCTGCTCGGCGAGGCGATCCATGTGCGGGGTGGTGTCCTTGAGTTTGCAGCCGAACACGCCGACCGAATCGCAACTCATGTCGTCGACAGTGATGAACAGAATGTTCGGCCGATCGGCGCTCGCTTCGCACGGCAAACCAGCGCCCAACACGAACCATGAAAAACAGAATAAAACAGCCAAAACAAATCGATGATGCATCGCAAATCCTTCCATCGAGGGGAATCAGTAGCATACCGGCTCGCCCAACCACGAGGAACCATGCCGCGCATCCTTCACATTCTCTCGCAACGCCCGGGGCGGACCGGCAGCGGCGTCACGCTCGAAGCGATGGTGCGCGGCGGCGCCGCCAACGGTTGGCAACAACATGTGATCGTGGGCACAGACCTGACCGATCCCACTCCGCCCGTCGGTGACCTGCCCGCATCGAACATTCATCCGCTCGTGTTCGGCCGTGAACCGATCAGCTTTCCGCTCCCGGGGATGAGTGACGTCATGCCCTATACCAGCACGGTGTTTTCCTCGATGTCGGTGGACCAGTTGGATGCCTATCGCCGTGCTTGGCGTGAGCATGTACGCCGTGTGGTCGACACGGTCAAACCTGATTTGATTCACAGCCACCACATCTGGCTGCTCAGTTCGATGCTCAAGGACATCGTGCCGGATGTACCGACGGTGACCAGTTGTCACGCGACCGGTTTGCGGCAGATGGCTTTGTGTCCGCATTTGTCGGATGAGGTGCGTTCAGGTTGTGCACGGATCGACCGGTTCGTCACGTTGCATCGCGGACATGCCGACGATTTGTCGGAGCAACTTGACGTCGCAACCGGTCGCATCGATGTGGTCGGCGGTGGGTTCAACGAAGAATTATTTCATGCACGCGGCCGGTGTGCGGACGGCAAGCATTCCCCTTCGTTGTTGTATGCCGGCAAGTACAGCCACGCGAAAGGGTTGCCTTGGTTGCTCGATGCCGTGCAGCGTCTCGCCGAGCAACATGCTGGTTTAACGTTACATGTGGCCGGCAGTGGTGTAGGCGATGAAGCTGGCGCGTTGAAAGTACGCATGCAGGCACTGGCGCCGACTGTGCTGTTGCACGGACAAGTGGATCAGCCGACCCTGGCGGATCTGATGCGACAGACGGACGTGTTTGTGCTGCCTTCGTTTTACGAAGGGTTGCCGTTGGTGCTGGTGGAGGCGGCGGCGTGTGGGTGTCGGCTGGTGTCCACCACGTTACCGGGTGTGACCGAACAATTGGCAGCGCCGCTTGCCGACGTGATGGACTTGGTTGAATTGCCGCGTTTGCGCACGGTCGATCAACCGGAGCCGGCAGATTTGCCGGCGTTCGTGGATCGCTTGTGTGAGGTGATCGGGCGAATGCTTGAACAGTCACCGGTCGGCGATGTGTCGTCACGTGTGCGGCCGTTCACATGGTGTGCGGTTTACGAACGCATTGAATCGGTCTGGCGTGCGTTGCTTGTCGGCGGTCATTGACCGCTCACCAGAGGCTTGGATATTTGCCGAATCCGAACTCACCGGTCTCGTATTCTTCCATCTCGGCAATGGGTTTCCAGATCACGGAAGTGTCGAGTCGGCCGACGTTGCCGCCTTCGGAGCCGTTGGCCTGTGGAGTTGCGCCGGCGGTGTCGATGTTGTAATAATTCGGGCCGGCGCCCATGTTCAACGCGCCCGCGCTGGTATGCGGCACGAAGGACCAGCCGCCGGGTGTGTAGTTGTTCAGGTCGACCCAGACCGGCAACGCCGGATCGTCGGTCACATGGATGGGTGATTGAAAATTATTCAGTTCATTCATGCGCGGGTGGTTGCCCAGGTAGTTATAGCCGATCACCCAGCCGTACTGGTTGTTGTATCCGAACCCTTCCTTGAAGTTGGGGCACTCGAAAAAACCGTAGGGCCCATCGTTTCGCCAGGTCGTGCCGGCCTGGCCGCCCAGGTGGGTGGCGATCTGGTCGTGCAGTTGGTTGGAAATCCAGATGCAGTGTTCGCCCGCGATGCCGCCGACGTTGTTGCGCTTGCCGGAAGGGAGTTTGCTGGTGTTGCCGTCGGCGATGGTGGTCAGTGCGACGATCACCTGACGCATGTTGCTCGCACAGCGCGTCCGCATGGTTTGTTCTTTGGCGCGGTACAGATTGGGCAACAGGAGACTGATCAGCAGGGTGATGAGTGAGATCACCACCAGCATTTCGAGCAGCGAGAATGCGCGCGAACGGACTTGCATAGCAAAGTAAATGATATCAGATTGTCGGGTGATTCACGTTCAGCCGGATGACTTGTCGCTCTTGTTGTTGCCCTCGTCCTTTTTGGGTTGCTTCGCCGGCTGAATCCGCAGGATGAGTTTGGTGCCGACCGGTGGGATGACTTTGGTGTTGGCGCGCCAGGTGTCGCCGCCGACGCCGCCCTGGCCGCCTTCGAGTTTGGTCTGACGCGCGAACACTTCGTCACCGAAGTTGACGAGGGTGAACAGATTGCCCTCGATGTCGGCGGCGTATATTTTCTTGCCGCGGTCATTGAGCATGCGCGAGCCGGTGAACATCCAATGGCTGTCGGGCAGTTTTTTCTTGGTCTGCGCTTCGATGATCCATTCGCTGGGCGCGACTTGGATCGTCTTGCCCTGCTTGTCTTTGTAGAGAATAGAAATGCGGACCAACTCGCCTTTGGCCGGGTAATACTTCCACTTGTCCTTGATGCGTTCAGCCCGCCAGGGATTGCCGGGTTTGTAGCCGGCAAGCAGCATCGCGCCGTGAATGTGGCTGGGCTTGGCTTTGACGGTGATCAGTGATTCATGCACGCGCGAGCGCGGCATGCAGGCGAGCAGTTCGATCCAGTCCGCGTCGCGCAGCACCACCGCGCCTTCGAGGTCGACGTAACGCTTCTTGCGATCGATTTTGATGTGCGGCAGATCAGGCAACGGCTGCTCGGCGTCCGGCGGCGCCGGCTTAGCCGGCTGATCCTCGGCTGAGTGGACACCCGTCGACGTAAACAGCAGCGCTAACACGCAGGTCAGGGTCAGGCAGCCGATTTGCTTCATGATGGGTTCCTTTCCGTTCGCTACATGATAGCGGCGGCGGCGAGCGAACCGCATGATCGGCATGTCACAAGGACACCTGCCGAATCGTTCTGTTCCGCTGGTTGCCAAAACGGACGGCAATCCTCACAATGCGGCTTTCTGCTGTAACCCGCCGAGCCCGCCATGACCGTTTACGAAACATTGAGTCATATGACCATCCGCCTCTGGTGCGAGGCCAACGGCTATTGGCCTGCCTGTTCGCCCGGTCAGCCGGACCGCATCCGCATCGGCGGCAACCCCTTTTCGCCCGAACCGGAGGAACTGGAACTCCTCGATTGGGACGACTGGTTCGCCGCATTTGAAGATCGCAACCTGAAGTTTGTCTACAATCCAAGCGATAGCTGGTTCGACTTGCAGTCGCGCAATGTGCGACCGGACTGATCTGCCGGGGCGAAAACAATCATGGGAAGCGAAATGGCGCATTCTGACGTTTAACGGGCGATCACCGATCCGATACTGCGAATTCGACACGTATAATGATTGCGCTTAGCGTCCGCGTAGCTCAATTGGATAGAGCATCGGTTTCCGGAACCGAAGGTTGCAGGTTCGAGCCCTGCCGCGGATATTCGTCGATCCCGTGATCCGCATCGCCGTGTTCATGTCGTTCTTAGGTGGCGCCGGTCGACGCCCGATTTTCTCACCATCGGATCTGTTGCGTAGCTGCTATTCTGTAGGACTGGTTTGTTTCCCGAATGAGGTGTCCTGATGAAGTGTGATATAGTTCAACGACGTTCCTCCCGCGCCAAGTGCACGTTTTGGTGTTTAACCTCGCTGCTGTTGATGGCTTTTGTGATCCATCAGCCGGCACAGGGTGAGTTAACGTTGCGGCAGGGCGATCACATCAGCTACGTCGGCAACAACCTCGCCGACCGCATGCAGCACGACGGCTGGTTGGAAACACTCATTCAGGCGCGGTTCCCCAAGCACAACCTCCAGTTCCGCAACTTGGGTTTCACCGGCGACGAAGTAAACAAACGCCCTCGCTCGGCCAACTTCGGTTCGCCTGACCAGTGGTTGAGCAAGGTGAAGACCGACGTGGTCGTTGCCTTCTTCGGTTACCCCGAATCGTTTGCCGGCGAAGGCGGTGTCGACGCCTTTCGTCGCAACCTCGCCAGCTTTGTCGATCAGACCCGCAAGCAGAATTACAGCGGCCGCAGCAACGCCCGGGTCGTGCTGGTGTCGCCGATCGCTCATGAAGATTTGAAAAACCGACTGCTGCCGGACGGCAAGGATAACAACGCGCGGCTGGCACTTTACGCCAAGGCGATGAGGGATGCTGCTGCGAAGATGGCAATGCCCTGTCGCATGCTTGGTCCGGTAGCATCCGGCGCCATCACCGGGCCAAGTTCTGGTCCCCGACCAGATGG
>JANQKH010000825.1 GCA_028281215.1 Phycisphaeraceae bacterium
CTTCCGAACTGGAATTCCCGGCACGCGGCAAGATGCCCGCCGCCAAGTTCACCTGGTACGACGGCGATCAGCGCCCCGCGCTGTTGAAGCAGGGCAAACTCATCGTCAACGGCAAAGCACAGACTTGGGGTAGCGGCGTGCTCTTCGTCGGCGACAAAGGCATGTTGTTGTGTGACTATGGCCGCCGTTACCTGTTACCGGAAAATGAGTTCAAAGATTACGAACCGCCGAAGCCGACGATTCCAAAATCCATCGGCCATCACAACGAATGGATCAAAGCCTGCAAAGACGGCTCGCCGACCACCTGCAACTTCGGCTACTCCGGCCCGCTGTCGGAAACGATCCTGCTCGGCAACGTCGCCTACCGTGTCGGCAAAAAGATCGAATGGGATGCCAAGAACCTCAAAGCCACCAACAGCCCCGAAGCCACGCAATACATCCAGGAAGCGTACGAAGACACGTACACGCTACCAGGCGCGGATGTGTTGAACATTGCGTGAACACGAAAGCCTGACAGCCACCGGGTGGGCACTGCCCACTACGGGTTTTCCAATGCGATCCAATCACGCATCAAAGTGAATCGCCAGCCAAATCGTCGGTTCATCCGCCGACGTCCACGCGACGCGATGCTTGCGATGGGCTGTGATGTGCACGCAGTCGCCCGGTTGCATGGTGAGCGGTTCCGGTTCACCGGCGAACTCAAGCTTAGCTTGGCCTCGCATCACCAGCACCCATTCATCCTGCGGCTGGTCGTACCAGAAACCCGCTGGCGACGATTGTCCGTGTGAGACAATCCGCTCCACGCGAAAGGCTTTGCCCGTCAGCAGTGTTTCAAACTGCTCTTCCACCGAGGCGTCGGGTCGTTTGGCCAAAATGTTTTTCATGGGCTCAGCTTACCTTCGCCAACTCGCGAATGGGTTTGCCGAAGGGAAGCAGGGGCATGGGGCGGCCGCTGAAGTCGGGGATTGTGATTTCGGGATTGACGCCCAGGTGTTGATAGACGGTCGCCCACAAGTCGTTCGGCGTCAAGGGTCGGGCAACGGGCTCCTCGCCTTTCGCATTGGTGGCGCCGATCACTTGGCCTGTGCGCATGCCGCCTCCGCTGACGAGCATGCTCATCGCGCGGGGCCAATGATCGCGGCCGGGTTGGTCTTTCTTGGTTCTCGAACCGGGACGAACGGTGATGCGCGGTGTTCGACCGAACTCGCCGGTTACCACAAGCATGACTTTCTTGTCCAACCCGCGGTTGTAGAGATCATCGATGAGTGCAGTGATGACTTTGTCGTACAAAGGCAGACGGATTTTCGCGTCATTGAACAGATGACAGTTCACCGCGTGGCTGTCCCAGTTGTAGACGCCGTCCTGCGGCATTTTGATACCGGATTCGTATGGGTTTTCCATCACGACGGTAACCCAACTGACGCCGGCTTCGACCAGCCGACGCGCGATGATCGCGTGTTGCCCCCACAGATGGCGGCCGTACCGGTCACGCAACGTGTCCGACTCCCGGGAAAGGTCGAACGCCTCCCGCGTTTTGGGCGACGTGATCATGGACGCCGCCTTTTGGTTTAACGCGTCCAGGCCGGCGATCCCGGCGTCGCGATCCAGCCGACGCCGCATGTGGTCCAAACTGTTGAGCAGCGCCATACGGTCGTTGAGTCGTTTGTTGGACAAACCCTGCGTCAACTCAAGGTTCTGCACTTTGAACCGCGGGTCGCTTGGGTCGCCACTAACGGTGAACGGATGCGAATGCGACCCCAGGTAGGCTGATCCGAAACTGAACGTGTGGATGTTGTTGACCCGTCCGTTGCCGAGTACGACGTAGTTTCCCAGGCTGTGCGATTTGCGTTGTTGCTGCAGCACCGCCGACGCCATCGAGCCGACCATCGGCGCGTCGTTAACAAACCCGGTGGGTTCGGCGGGTTTGCGGCCGGTGAGGAATCGCTTGTGCCCGCCGCCGTGATCAGCGAATGTGTGATGCACCGAGCGGATGATGTTGAACTTATCTGCGCATTTGGCGTGCAACGGCATGAGTTCACAGACGTCGATGCCTCGCACATTCGTACGAATGGGTGTGAACACGCCGCGGTAGTCCGAGGGCGCGTCCGGTTTCATGTCGTACATTTCCATGTGCGGTGGGCCGCCGGGCAGCCAGATAAATATCACCGAAGTATCGCTTGACGGTTCGTTGGGTTTTTTAGACAACGCTCGCGCGTGTTCCAGCCCGCTGAGCCCGAGCGCGGTCATCCCAGCACTGCCCAGTTGAAGAAACGAACGGCGTGTGATCGGGCCGGGACATCGAATTGAAGTGTCAGATGAATGCACTGGTTCATTATATCGGCAGTTTCCCATTGCTATGATGATGGGTTGATGCCATACATGAACGGGGTAGATTCCAATGAGAGTCCGGATCCGGTCGAAGCAAGCAGGCTCTTTTCAGTTGGCGGCGTTGGTGTGTGTTGTTGCTTTAACGCCCATTGCCCATGCAACATGGGTGACGCCGTCGGCCGCCCCGGTGGACCGATTGATCGAAAACGCGCAGGCGTACATCGACGCCAAGCCGGATGACGCGCGGGGCTACTACGTGCTCGGCCGCATCCATGGTTTGGCGTACGCCTTGAAAACCAAGGAACTGGGCGCCGGGTTCAGCGATGCCGAGAAGGGCAAACTGCTGCCGCGCATTCAAGAGCACCTCCAATCGGAGCCGGACAAAGAAGCCAAACAAACGTCCGTGGAAAAACTGCACGAACACCTGCGCAAATCGCTGGAGAACCAATTCAAAGCCGCGAAAATGTTTCCCACCGCGGCGCTGGTGCATCTGGGCGTGGCGTCAACGTTGCACGACGGCATGCAAGACGCCGGCGCCATCGGCCTGCCGCCCGGCGCGCCGAAACAGGAAGACAAACTGAGCAAGTCTCAGCGGACCACCTTCGAGCGTTACGTGACGCAACTGGGTTCAGACAACGCAGCCGTTGCGAAGCGCGCCGAGGCGCAGTTGTTGCGGGTGATTGACCGTGTCGTACCTGTGTTGGAGCCGCATATTCAAAGCGACAATGAAAAAGTTCGCGCCGCCGTGGGTCGGCTCATCAAGGCTCACTGGAAAGAATTGGCGATCAAGCATTACCTGCGCGCGTATGTGTTAAGTGTGGAGAAAGACCTGCGGACCAAGTTCGCCGCCATCGATTCTACGTTCGACCTGATCGGTTTGATCAGCTACGAAGCGGCGAAGAAAGGCGTGAAACTCGCCGAATCGCGCGGCGTGCGACTCACCGAGCGCGGCACCGTCAAAAGCGCGAAGTTGTATCTGAAAAAGGTCGACGAGAAAGTGGTCGCCTTTGAGGTCACGCCGATTGTGTTGTGCATCGATCAGGAAAGAACACTGTCGCAGATGGTGGACTGTGATAAGCGTGTGAAGTTTGACCTGATCGGCGACGGCGTCCAACGCGAATGGCCCTGGCTTCAACCGCACACCGCCTGGCTGGTGTGGGATCCGCAAGGCAAAGGTCGCATCACTTCCGGCCGACAACTGTTCGGCTGCGTTACCTGGTGGATGTTCTGGCGCG
>JANQKH010000840.1 GCA_028281215.1 Phycisphaeraceae bacterium
GGAACACCCGCTTCCAAGTGAACTTTTACAGCCCAGTGGCTGGCGATGTTTTCGAAACCTCTGACCCGTTTAAGGCTTTCCGCATGGTGACCGAATCCACCGGTCTGACCGGCGGGGCGTTCTTCCAGATCGGTGAAATTGAGTTCTTTGGTGAAGTGCAGCGCATTGGCGGCGTGCCCGAACCGACCACGGCAATCCTTCTCGGTCTGGGTGGTTTGGCGATCGTTCGTCGACGCCGTACAGCGTGAGCAAATCCTGTTTGAAACGAAAACGAAACCCGCAGCTTGCCTGCGGTTTTTTCATGGTGCTGAATATGCCAACTTCGAACTACCGCTACTGAATCGTGTGATTCATGTGCGGCACCCCGCTTCTATCATCCGTTGGGTTTTACTGCGGTAACTTTACAAACACCAAAACCACTGCCATGACCGCGAGTGCAATGCCGCCGATCATGCCCCATTCGCCCTGCCCGCCCAGTGCGGCGTTGGCGTCGTAGGAAACGATGACCTGACCGCCGGCGCGGACTTCCCAAATCTTGAACGCGCCGGGCAGACGGGTCCAGTCGCTGCTGACGAGCAGTTCGATCTCCGTTTTCTCATCAATCGCGGTGTCGACTGCTTTGCGCACAGGGTTGAGCCTCGCCTGTCGGCCGTGATACACCCACGCGTCGTCGGCGAATTCGATCTCGAACGAGTAGTCAGCGTCGCTGTCCTTGCGTTCCTTTTCAATAGTCAACGTCCAGTTGACAGGCACGGCCTTGACCACTTCGAGGCTCTCCTTCGCCGGCGGTGGTCGATACGCATCAAAAAAACAAAACCCCGACGCCAACAAACCCACCGCCACCAGCACCCAGCGAAGTTTCTTCATTTGCGGTTCATCCATGGTCCACGCTCCGGTGATGGGTTGAAATTGAACAGTTCCGACATGGTAATGCCTGTTCGTTCGATTGCATGTGACATGACGACTATTGATGTGTGACAATAAACAAACACACATCCGTTCCAGAATTCAACGAGGTGGATCGAATCAAGTACCCGGAATGTCGGCATCGGTGGTGGCGAGTTCGCCGGATTCGATGCGTTTTTTCTCAGCGGCCACCCAGGGAATCGTGGCGGCGTTGCGTTCCATCCAGAGGGGAATTGGTGTGCGAAGGCCCTGCTTATCAATCTCAGCGAACTCGACGATCATGTCCTGCCGGGTGTAACTGGACAGGTCATGGTTCTTGCCCATGTGAATACAGTCGGTCGGACAGGGCTCGGTGCACAGGGCGCAGAACATGCACTTCTGGTAATCGATGGCGTAGCGGACGAGTTCCCCGCCTTTGGTGTCCACTTTGCCGGTTTTCTTGTCGATCTTGCGGGGGCCGGTCTTGTCGATGTAGATGCAGTCGACGGGGCAGGCCTTGGCGCACATGTCGCAGGCGATGCATTTGTCGGCTTCAAATTCGTGGATGCCGCGGTAGCGCGGTGCAAAGGCGAGCTTTTCAAACGGATAGTGAATCGTGACACTCTTCTGGAAGAGGTACTTAAGGGTGATGCGCATGCCGATGGCGATCGACTTGAGCGACTGCCAGATGTTACGAAAGTAGCTGTCAGCAGCCGATTTAGCGTTGGGTGCGGTCGAACTTTCGGACGGCATGGCGGCGATTCCTCTACGGCTTGCGATCGATCGCCGCGGCGAATGTCGATTCGCACGGCGTGGGCGGGTCATCGTAGCCGTTGGGGCCGATTCTGCCAATTCGGGTTGAACCAGGCACAAAAGCGGGCGTCCAACCGTGATATTTACGGCCACGATGGAACTTTGCCCCCTTCTGGCCGGTACAATCTCAATGAACGCGCGGAGAAGTTTCCGTCGAATAACCCACCCCTTTCACAGGATCACTTATGCAATCATTCCGACTCACCGTGTCGCTGCTGGCGACGTTGCTGTTCGTGAGCGCGCCGGCCATCGCGGCCGACGACGCCAGCGCTTCGCCGGAGGCCAAGCTTCAACCGCGCGGCGAAAAGATCACCCTCAAGCTCAACCTCCCGAAAGGCACGAAGAAAAAAATCGCCTATGACATGAATATGAACATGAACATGAACATCCCCCAACAGGGGCCGCAAAAGATGGTCATGGCCATGGGATTTGAATTTGACATGGCGGTCAAGGACGTGGACCAGAAGACCGGTGACCACAAGATCGACATGACGTACGACCGCGTGAAGATGAACATGGACGCCGGCCCGCTGGTGATGAAGTATGACTCGGCGAACAAGGAAGACGCGAACAACCCGCTCGGCCAGCAGCTTGGCGTGCTCGTGGGCAAGACGATCACCGCGACGATCAGCCCGGAAGGCAAGACCAAGAAAGTGGAAGGCTTGGAAAAACTCGGCCCCGCCGGCCAGGGTGATCAAATGAAACAACAGCTCGAACAGATGTTCACGATGTACCCGCCCAAACCGGTGGACATCGGCGACTCGTGGAGCGAGAAACGCGACATGGCGGCCGGTCCCGGCATGAACATGAAAGCTGAGATGAAATACACACTGGTCGACCGCAAAGACGGCAAAGCGATCATCAAGATGGACGCCAAGTTCGACGCCGCCGGCCAGGCGCAATTGAAAGGCACCATGACCGGCAAGATCTCAATCAATGAGAAAACCGGCTGGACCGAAGGCGGCAACATGGACATGAAAATGTCCGGCAACCAGGGCGGTATCCCGCTCGATATGAAAGCGAAGATCACCATCGATGGTGACAAGAAGTCGGGTGATTGATGTTTGATCCCGGGTGGAGCTCGGGGCCAAGAGTTGAACTGATCAAAGCTCAAGGCGGGCGTCAACCAGGTTGGCGCTCGCCTTGGGTCGTTCAAAGGGAACGTGATGCACTCCTATTTTGAAAAACAATGATGTGGATCAAGCCGGCATCGCCCGAAGCATCAGCAATGCGTCGGCCAATCGCACGCGCATCGAGTCCATCAGGTTGTTGCCGGAAGGTTTACCGACGAGATTGGTCGATTCTTCAGGGTCGTTGAGCAGGTCGTACAGGCCGAGCGTGGAGCGGGTGTCAACGTCGAAGATGACTTTGTGTCGTTCGGTTTCAAGCATCAGCCGCCGGCTGAACTCACTGAGGCAGCCGTTGCCGAAGGGCAAGCCGAGTGGTTCGCCGCTGAGCACGTGAAGTATGGATCGGCCGATGGAAGCATCATGGACGTCACAGCCGGCAAGCGACGCAATGGTCGCGGCGATGTCGACGGTCGAGACCATACCTTGCGTCGCGTGCATTTTGACAGGCGTCGGCGGTGCGATCATGAACGGCACCTCAACCGCCGGCGCGAGAAAGGAGCGATGACCGATCAAGCCGTGCTCGCCGAGCAGTTGCCCTCGATCGCTGGACAGGACGGTCCACGATCGGCTTTGATCGGGGCGATCGCCGAGGATGTTGCACAACTGGCCGATGTTGTAGTCGAGCAGACTGACGCGACCGAGGTAATCGTTGCGGATGCGAGCGAGTTTGTGCGGCTCAAGCCGTTGCAACATGACACGCGGGTAATCGAGTTCCGCCACGTCGTTGAGTTCACAGAAGTCGGCGACGGTGAAGCCGGCTTCGAGGATTTGCGGGTCAACCATTTCGTCGTAGATGGTCGGCGGTGGCAACTGGTTGCCGGGCCCGTTGAAGATGACAATCAAGGCCCAGGGTTTGTCGTCGGGCATCCGGTCGAGCATGTCGCAGGCGGCGCGACCGATGTAACCGTCGATGTCGTCTTCAGAGTCGAGCAGCAGGCGATCGGGCTCGAACGGGCCGTAACGCTGGCGCTGGCGACGTTGCTGGGCGATGGCGAGATCGAGGCCTTTGGCGCGGGTGGCGGCGTAGTAGTTGCACATCGGCGGGCTGATACGTTCGACGTCGTCGACGTGCACAGCTTGATGCAACCACGGCTCGATCATACCAATGCAACCGACGCCGGCGACGTGATAGCCGGCATCGACAAGTTGAACAGGCCAGCCTTCGCAGGTGAGGTTGGAGGTAGTCTGGTTGACGTAACCGTGCTGGCGGGCGTGCAGGCCGGTGAGCAGGCTGATCATGCCGCCGGCGTCGGCGGGACAGGCGCTCGTGGCAATGAGGCGCAAGCCGCGCTGGGCAAGGT
>JANQKH010000863.1 GCA_028281215.1 Phycisphaeraceae bacterium
CGCTTCGGCTTGCTCCGATGCCGTCGGCGGCGCGTCCCACAACATGCCGACAATGTTGGCCGTCGTTTCATTCCACGGTTGAAGTTGACGGCGCGTGTCGTTCGTATCAAAGCCGATCGCTTTAATGAGATTGAAGTCGCCCAACGATTCGGCAAACGCCGGCGACTCGTGACCATGCAACTGCACGGTGCGCACCCCAAGGTGCCGGCAAACGTTACGGATCAATTCGGCCGACGCATCCACAAACAGCGCAACCGGATCAACAAACGCGGGCAGGCAAGCGACCACTTTTTCCGCTTCGTCCACGGTGATGCAGCGTGGCGACTTCTCCACGAACACCAGACCGATCGCATCGGCACCGGCTTCCGCCGCCGCCTCGGCTGTTTTGATGTCACGAATGCCGCAGATTTTGATTCGTGTCCGTCGCACGATGGAATTGTAGGTGCAAATCCAGTCCCAAGTTGGGTTTGCACGACTTGTCGGGTAGAATGGTTCGGTTCTCCGCGATGACGGAGACGATCTGCGAGCCAACCCATGACTTTCAACCATCACAGAACCGTGCAGTTCGGCGCGACCGTATTGGCGTTCGCCATGTTGTTCGCGTTGACCGGGTGTTATGAAAAGGTGACGTACAGCCGGCAGTATCCGGGCTGGCGTGTCACCAACGCCGCGGCTGCGCCGACCGCGCATGATTACTCTGATGTGCAGATGTACCAGCCGAATCAGGGATCCAATTTCGATCCGATCGGCGCGGTGTTCAAACCGGTCGCCAGTGTCGCTCGCGGCATCGGTGAAGTCGGCGGCGCCCTGGGCAGCGGCCTTCAATCCGCCGCGGGAAACAACAACGACAACGGTAGCGGCAATGCCAACAACAACGTCCCCACGAACACCAGCCCCAAGCCATCGGGTTCGCGGCGAATTCCCTCCGCCGACACCGGCGACGGGAACATCGGCGGACCGTCGCCATTCGACACCAGTCCCGAATAATCTGTCTTCGACGCTGTTGCCATGACCGCTCCATCCTCCCCCACGAAGGCGAAAAACACGCCCCTGCGCACCACGCCGGCACCACAAGGTGATCCGCTTGTCGTCACTGGCATCGAATCCGGACCCGTGCAAGCGATCACGATGAACTGGCCGGGCGATTGCGGCGGCGAGTGTGTTTTCCTCGGTCGAACGCGCAATGAAGTGCATCGAGACCACGGCGCGCTGGTTCGACTTGAATACGAAATCTACGAACCGATGGCGGCGAAGCTACTCGACGCCATGGCCGCCGACGCCATCACGAAGTTTGGCTGCCGCGCGGTGCGCGTCGTGCACGCCGAAGGCGCCGTCGCGCCGGGCGAAGCGAGTGTCGTCATTCAGACCGCCACGCCGCACCGCGGTGAAGCGTTCGACTCCTGTCGCTACCTGATCGATCGCATCAAACATGAACTGCCTATCTGGAAACATGAAATCTGGGAGCACGGCCGCACGTTCGTCGACGGTTGTTGCGCCCATCACTGAGATGACACTTAGCAACTTGCGGTGTACGCGGCGAGCAGAATCGCCCAATTGATGAACGCCGCCGGCACGGATAGCAACATCAACATGGCGCATGCGACTGCAGCCTTCGGATCGCGAAATGCCGAGAATATCAGCCCCGCCAACAGCGACCCCAAACCCGCCGCCATCCACATGACCATGAACAACTGCAACGCCGGAAGATGTACCGTGCCGGCGAAGTAGTTGGATGCGATGAACAGGCCAATCACAATCAACGCCAACCACCGGAATTCCCCCAGTCGACGTTTCAGCCTGCGCTGCGCGAGACGCTTGACCGTCGCCGCCACCCGTTCACCGCACTCTGGACATCGCCCATCGCCAGGTTGCAGGTAAAGGTCGTAACGACAAACGTGGCACGCCAGATGATCATCCATCACCTTCGGCATCGCAGTGAGATCAAAACCATTTGGCACTGCGGAAACTTTCGACATTGGGGCATGCACGTACATGATGAATTGGTCCCATCCGGTTGATGGAAATGGGGTGCCGAATGTCGGCGGACATCCGACACCCCAGCTATGGAATGTCTCCCGGCAAAACGGTGTGGCAAGCACCGCAGCTGCCCCCGAGTCGGTCCCGGTCAGGCCCCGAAGCCCGCGTTGGTCAGTTGGGTGAATCGAATCCGCCAGCCGATCAGCAAACTCGCGCTGAAGCATGCCGGATGTTGGAGCCGTCGGCTGCGTTTGCGAACCGCCGACTCACGCCGTTTGCGTCGCATGTGAATGAGTGGTGGCATGTCGGTCTCCTTGTGGGATGACTTGTTTGAGTAGACTGACGGATGAATACTCAAACTGTGTGCCAAAGACTGATGTCATCCCCCATACGTTCCATTGCACGCATTCCGCGATGATCAGCATGCTCATCACGCCAGAATGGCAATTGGTGCGACATTCAACGACAGGCAACGTACATTCGATGTACCCCAACGGACTCATTCGACATGTTCGACCAAACCATTCAAACCGTCATGGATCGCGTGGATGCCTTGCGAAACGAAGTCGACGATCATTGGCAGAATCCACGCGAGGAAGCGTTGTTGCTCGCCCAACTGGTGCGTCTTGGACAATGCCGATCGATTTGCGAGGTCGGCGTCAGTTACGGTTACTCCACGCTTCACCTCGCCGCCGCCGCGCGCGACACCGGCGGACATGTGCACGCGTTCGAGATGAGCGTCAAGAAGATCAGCGCCGCAAACCAGCATCTCACCGAAGCCGGCCTGCAATCCTTTGTCACCTTGCACGCAGGCGATGCCAGAGAACAGTTGCGTCGCTTCACGCCGGATGTGCCGTTCGACTTCGCTTTCATCGACGCGGAGAAAGACGAATCGCATGCATACTTCGATGCGCTAAAACCAAAAATCGCAAAACGTTGCGCGATCATCACTGACAACACCACCACGCACGCCGACGAGTTGAAAACGTTCG
>JANQKH010000892.1 GCA_028281215.1 Phycisphaeraceae bacterium
ATCCGGCGAAAGGAACAGCGTGCCGATTTCGCTGGGGCCGTCGTGTTCGGTAAACAGATGCAGCGTACGGATCGTCTTCTTCACTTTCAAGGTCTTCGATTCATGCAGCGACTCTTCGATGCGATACGCGTAGAACGGCTGGAAACCGCCGACCTTGGACACCACACCGGTCGTGCCGATGATGCGACCGGTCGAGAGGTCTTCCATGACGAAGAGATAAGGTTCGCCGCGCGGGCTTTCGCTGAGTTTGCTGAAACCTTCGATGGAGCTTTGGATGCGCTGCTCGAGCAGCGCGCGGTCGTTGGGCAACGTGGTCAAACCGTACGACGCCTGGGTCGACAGTTCGACCAGCGCGTCCAAGTCATCAAGCGTAACGGGGCGAATGACATCCATGATCAATTCCCGGCCACATTCTATTCAGGCGAGCGACGCGAGCGTGGTTTCAAGGATCGCGCAGACGGCGTCGATCTGTTCGTCGGTGATCGCGCCGACCGGCGGCAAAAAACGCACACGCGCGGGATCAGCCCCGGCAACGAAGCCGATCACACCGGCGTCGAACAGGGCATGGATCGTCGCCTTGGCGTTGTCAAACGATCCGTCGAGCGGCGTGAAGGCAACCATCCCGCCGATGCCGAACGGGCCGCGAAGGAGTTGGCTGTTGCGGCTTGCGATGGCGTTGAAGTTGTCGACAAAGCGCTGGTGCACTTGCATCACGCGACCGTTCGGGCCGAAGAAATCGCCGGCGGTCAGGTGATCGATGATGACCTGCGCGGCGGCGATGCTCGCGGTCGCGCCGGTGAACGTCTGGCTCACGAGGCCGGGCCTAGGTTTGAACTCGTCGCGGAACAACGTCGCGCAAACCTGGCTGTTCTTACCGAGCGTGACGACATCAGCGAATGCGTCGAGCCCGAAGTGTTGGAACGCGAACAGTTCGGTCGTGCGGCCGAACGTTTGGATTTCATCGAACATCACGGGCACACCGTGCTCGCGCAGCACGTCAATCAACGCAAGGAAGAAATCACGATCGCCCGGGTAATAACCACCTTCGCCGATGACCAGTTCCATCGCCATCAGCGCGTGCTGATCGGGATAGCGGGAAAGATGTCGTTTGAGCACGCCGACGGCTTTCTCAGTGCTGTGTTTGGGATCGTCGGCATCGAACGGCGGCACATAATCGACATGCAGGATCGTGGGCAAACCTTCGCGATACTTGGCACGGTCGGTCACTTGCGCCATGGCCAGCGAGCGGCCCATAAAGCAGCCGCGGAACGCCAGGAT
>JANQKH010000826.1 GCA_028281215.1 Phycisphaeraceae bacterium
CACCGGCGCGGCGGCGAATGCGCTGTCGCTGAAAAAAGGGCCGATGAAACTTCTCGCCATGGCGGACGTCTTCGATCATCGATTGCAAAGCAGCTACAACAGTCTCAAGAAGAAGTACCCCAGCATGGTCGACGTTCCGAAAGAGCGGCAATACATTGGTTTTGACGGTTACAAGAAAGCAATGGACTGCCTCAAGCCGGGCGACATCGCCATCTTCACCACCCCGCTGGCTTTTCGCTGGGTGCATTTCACGTACGCCATTGAAAAAGGTCTTCACGTTTTCATGGAAAAACCGCTGACTGCGGACGGCCCAACCTCACGGCGCATGATCGAACTGGCAAAGAAAGCCGCGGCGAAAAACCTGAAGGTCGGCGTCGGGTTGATGTCACGGCACAGCCGGGCGCTTCAGGAGTTGCATGCTCGAATTCAGGACGGCGAGATCGGCGACATCATCAACATGCGCGGCTATCGCATGTCGGGACCGGTGGCGTCGTTCCGCTCGGAGAAGTGGCCGGGCAATCCGACGGAACTGCTCTGGCAATTGTCGCGCTTTCACAGTTTTCTCTGGGCGAGCGGTGGGTGTTTCAACGATTACTACATTCACATCGTTGACCATCTTTGCTGGATGAAGAATAAGTGGCCGGTCAAAGCACAGGCAGCCGGCGGACGACATTACCGAGGCAAATACGTCGACCAGAATTTCGATTCCTACGCGGTCGAATACACCTTCGACGATGGGTCAACGTTATTCTTTGACGGCCGGTGCATGTCAGGTGCGGAACAGATCTATCACAGTTTCATTCACGGTACGAAAGGGTCGGCGGTCGCATCCAAGCGCGGCGACTGCGGCCTGCCGTCCAGCACGTACAAGGGTCAAAAAGTCGATCCCGCCAACCAGATATGGCAGGCGAACGTGAAGATTCACGAGCGCAATCCGTACGTCAACGAATGGGCTGCCCTGGTGGATGCGATTCAAAAAGACCAAGTTCATAACGAAGTGGAACGCGGCGTCTATGCGAGCCTGGTCTGCTCACTCGGACGCTATGCCGCGCACACCGGCAAAGAGGTGACCCTCAAGCAGTTGCTGGAATCGGATCACGAACTCGCTCCCGGTGTGGACAAACTGACGATGAATTCACCGTCGCCGCTGCCGGCCAATGACCAAGGGAAGTATCCCGTGCCGCAGCCGGGTGTGGTGACCGATCGCGAGTATTGATCTCGCTTGTCAAAGGCGTGCGACGATCCATCACTCCAGCAGTTGCCGCACGGCGTCCATGAGCACGGATTCAACTTGTGGTGCGACGCGCGAGGCAAGTGGGCCGGTTTCGTATCCGCCTTGCTTGTAGGCGATTTCTGTGCCGATATAGCCCGGCGCGTAGTCGCCGTAGGCCGCCATGGCGACGAACAACTTCGGGTTGATTTTCTGGGCGTTGAGCTGGTACTCGACGAACAATTCGCCCGGCATGTGCAACACGCGCACGTCGCCGAGTTTCAGGCAACTGATGTCGACACGGTGCCCGTTTTCACACCGTTGAATCCAGGCGAGATGAACGGCGCTGCGAATGCGCACAGTGCGCGGCGCTTTGGTGTTGGCCACGTTCTTGGCCAGTGCGTCGGCGGTAATGAACGTGGACGGCGGCAACGCCACCTGTTTCACCGCCCAGCCGATCTGCTTCGGTTCGAGTTTTGCGCGTTGCATGAGGCTC
>JANQKH010000064.1 GCA_028281215.1 Phycisphaeraceae bacterium
CGGCTGACCGGGCGAAGCAGTTGATCCCTGCGCTGCACCAGCGCGGTATCGAGGTGACGTACACCGACAATGTGAACCACTTGAATCCTGCGATGTTGAATCAATACGACGGGTTAATCATTTACGCCAACATCACGGTGATTACGAAGGAGCAGGAAGCCGCGCTGTTGGAATACGTTGATGGTGGCGGGGGTTTCATTCCGATTCACTGTGCGTCGTATTGTTTCCTTAATTCGCCGAAGTATGTCGCGCTCGTCGGTGCGCAGTTTCAACGCCACAAGACCGGCATCTTTTCCGTCAAACCCACGCAGCCGAACCATCCCATCCTCAAAGATTTTAAAGGCTTTGAAAGTTGGGATGAAACGTATGTACACACCAAACACAACGAGGCGGGCCGCACCGTGCTGCAAACGCGGCGAGAGGGTGACCGCGATGAACCATGGACCTGGGTTCGCACACAAGGCAAAGGCCGCGTCTTTTACACTGCGTGGGGGCATGACCATCGCACGTGGGGCAACAAGCAATTTGTCGAACTGATCGATCGCGGCATCCGCTGGGCGACACAGCCGCGCGTCACGGCGCGTGCCGCATCGGGATCACCACCTTTCAAGTACGTCAAAAGCGCCGGTCCGATCCCTAACTACACCGCCGGCGCCAAGTGGGGCACGCAGGAAAAACCGATTGACATCATGCAGGCGCCGCTGGCCGCGGAACAGTCCGTCAAGCGCATCGTCACCCCGCCCGGCTTGGTTGCACAGGTGTTCGCCGCCGAGCCCGACATCCGCCCCGCGTTGGCGATGGCGTGGGATGAGTGCGGCCGACTCTGGCTCTGCGAATCCGCCGACTATCCCAACAACATTCAGCCGCCCGGAAAGGGACGCGACACGATCCGCATCTGCGAGGACACCGACGGCGACGGCAGGGCGGACAAGTTCACGCTGTTCGCCGACAAACTGAGCATTCCCACGGCCATCACATTCTGTCGCGGTGGTGCGATCGTACAGAACGGATCGCAAACCCTCTTCCTCAAGGACACCGATGGCGACGACAAAGCCGACGTCCGCAAGATCATCATTGATGGTTGGGCCGTCGGCGATACGCATGGCGGCGTCAGCAGTTTCACCTACGGCCACGACAATTGGATCTGGGCCATGCAGGGCTACAACCATTCCCGCCCGCGCTTCGGGAAGAACATGGAACAGACGGCGCAAGGTTTTCGCATGGGGTTCTTTCGATTCAAGTTGGATGACAACGATCCTCCCAATGTATCCGATATCGAATTCATCCGCTCCACCAATAACAACAGTTGGGGCGTCGGTCTTAGCGAGGATGGTCTGGTGTTCGGCTCGACGGCCAACCGCAATCCAAGCGACTTCATGCCGATCGCCAATCGCTACTACGAAAGCGTGCGCGGTTGGTCGCCGCAATCCCTCGGCGGCATCGCGAACCATCACCTGTTCTACCCGGTCAGTGACAAAGTTCGACAAGTGGACCATCATGGCGGCTACACCGCCGGCGCGGGAAGCCGTTTGTATACCGCGCGCAC
>JANQKH010000068.1 GCA_028281215.1 Phycisphaeraceae bacterium
CGGCGGCCTCGGCTTAATGGTTTGTCCTGGCGGGTTTTCCACTCAGGATTGAGGTGCCGCTTCGACCGTCAGTCTACCGTCATTCCTGCACAGGAATGACGAATTGACATGCCGAACAACAATATCACACTTTGCAAAGCCAAAGTGCGCCACCCCCAACATCCTCCGATTCTCTCCGCGCCTTTGCGCCTTGGCGTGAGAACACCTGACATTCGTACCCGAGTCTTCGCCCAGAGCCGGTTCCGCACCTTTGTTCGGCGAATCAATCATCCGACATCGCGAACGCCCGGTCCAGCATTTCATCGTCGAGGTCGGCGGGGATGTTTCGGCCGGTGGCGTAGTTGTAGAGCAGGGACTTGAACACGATGTCCGCCGCGCTGGTGACGATCGCGGAGACGATGACCACGACAATGAGCAGGCCGATGCCGGTGTAGGTCATCGCCTGGCTGTTGCCGCTGACGCCGAGGTAGATGATCACGCCGATGATCAGGTAAAGCGGCAGGAGCACGATGAAACTGAGCACGCCGAGGCTGAAGTTGCCGACCAGCGCCGTACCCCATGTGTTTTTGAGAATGTTGACCGATTCCTTCATCGCTTTGCCCGGGCCGACGCCTTCGGTGCACAGCACGGGTACGACGAAGTAGGTGAGAATGGTCCACGCCGAGCCGATGATGGCGGAGATGAACTTACCGGCCTTTTCATGTGCGTTTTCGATCATCTTGAGCAGCACGCCGACCAGCGCAGACACCATTGCCCAACTGACGATCTGGTAAATGCGTCGGCAGGCGATGCTCAGGCCGTACTTCACCGTCGGTTTTTCACCGTCGCACACTTTCAATGCGGCGGCGGTCAAGGCCGTATTAAAGAAGATGATGACGAAATAGCAAAGGAAATAGAAGGTGAACGTCATGGCGTAGGCGGTGATAGGAACGTCGTTGGTTCCCTGGTCATCCATGAACGCCATCCATTCTTCCAGTGTGCCGGGGCCGGCAAGCGGCGCGAGAAAACTGACGAGCACAATGAGGGTCGCGATGCCGGACAGGAGGGGAAATACGAGGAGACTCTTGTAATCCCAGATGATGCCGTAACTGATCTTGGCGAATTCCCAACTGCGGCGGATCTTGCCGAAGAATCCGTCCGGCGCTCCGTCATACGCACGGCGACCACTGCGCGCGCCGCCGCCTTGCTTGACGGGTTTGGCGATCACGGTGTCGAGCGCTTTGCCGTCTTGAAAGTTGTACCCGCAACTGATGCAGATGACGGCCGACGCCTTGGCGCTCGCGCCGCAAGACGGGCATGATTGTGCGCCGCCGGATGGTGCGCTCACGGATTCCGTAGCCGCACTCGATACGTCACCGTTCCATTCATTGACCGCGCCGAGATCGACGAAGTCGTCGTCCATTTCCATTGGGTCGGGTTCGAGCGGATTCCGCTCGGGAACGGTCACCACTTCGTTGCACTTGCACTTGACGCGTTTTCCCGCGAACTCCGGCTTCCATCGAAACCGCTTGCCGCAGGAGGCGCATTCAAACGTTGCATCACCAGTTGCCATGTTGTTCGCCCCTTGTCCGCTTGATTCAACGCGAACGGAATTGAAAAACACATTGTCCGTTGGGGCTGTGGGGTGTCAAGTGTAAAAATGTGGTTGTCCTAACGTTTTTGAGTCGGTGGCCGGTTAGAGTTGGTTGTACGCCGCCAGCGCTTGATCGGTCAGCGTCGTACCGGCGCCAGGTAGGTGGGGTGTGACGAATCGCCCGGCCTCCACACGCGCCGGTTCGACGAAGTAATCCAGCGTCCACGGAATGAATTCCAGCATCCAGCACGCGCGGTGGGCGATACACAGGTGAATCTGTGCCTGCATCATGTCGCCGTGGTGCGGCACCAGCGGCAGGCGGTGCGAAGCAACCAGGTCGGCGATTTGCAGCCAAGGGGTGATACCGCCGATGCGCATGACATCCGGTTGCACGTAGTGCACCGCGCCGGCTTCGATGAAATGCCGAAAGGCATCAATGTTGTAGAGCAACTCGCCCAGTGCGATCGGCGTGTCGATTTTGTCGGCGAGGCGGGCGTGGTTGTTCACATCGTCGTGCCACAGTGGTTCTTCGAACCAAGTGATGTCGAACGCGCTGAAGCGCCGGCCGAACTGGATCGCATCAGCGAGATGCCATTTGCCGTTGGCATCGACCATCAGTTTTGCCTCATCGCCGATCGCGCGGCGGACGGCTTCGATGCGCTTGAGGTCTTCATTCGGATCCGGCTTGCCTATTTTCATTTTCACCGCAGGAAAACCTTCCATCTCAATCATGTGCCGACAGTCGTCAACCAGTTGATCGATGTCACGGTTGAGCCAACCGCAGTCGGTGTTGTAGGCGATGATTGTTTTGTCGGGGGAACCGCCGAGCAGTTGCCAGAGCGGTTGTTCGGCTGCCTTGGCTTTGAGATCCCACACGGCGATATCGATCGCCGACAGCGCCATCTGTGTGACGCCGGCCCGTCCGATCCAGATGTTGTTCGGATGTCTGTCCAACTTGTTGAACAGATGTTGTGTCTGGCGCGGGTCTTCGCCGATCAGCAGGGGGCCGAACAGGTTGACAATGGCGTCAGTGATCAGGCGGTCACTACCGAGATGCGCGTGCGTGCCGCAGTAGCCGTACCCTTTCAGGCCGGCGTCCGTATGGATGATGACGCCCGGCATGCCCCAGTGGGTGACCTTGTGCGTGGAGTCGGCGATTCCACCGCCGGTTACCGGCACGTGGAGGATGAAGGGTTGCAACTCGGTGATGCGCATGAGCGCACTATAGGGGAAGGGATCGGGGATCAGGGTTCGGGAATCGCGGGTCGATCAACGTCACTGTTCATCAGTCTTGATCTGCGGACATCTGCGGCTTGTTCCCGATTCTCAATTCGAGTCGGTGGGGCGTTGGGATTGTTGGGGTTCAAACACCTGGTTGAAAGGCGGTCGGCCGCGCGCAGGGGTGATGACGATGAACTGGTGCTGCGTCGCGGCATGACATCGGTTGCACGCGTCGATCAGCTTCGCATACGCTTTGGATGCGCCGGTCCAATTGCTCGCTTCGATCTGGCGGTCCAAAGGCGCAAGCGTCGGCTGTGGGATCTTTCCGATCAGGTCGGCAATGGGCAACTTGTCGTGCACCGGCACTTGCTCCTTGATCTCCTCAAGCACTTCGGTCACTTCGTGTAGATAAAACTCAGCGAGCGGGGCGTTGTGTCCCTCGATCGCGTAGCCCAACTTCTGGCTATGCCATTGCAATTGGGTCATGAACGGCGCCAACTCGACGTGTTCGTGTGCATGTTCACCTTCGTCTTGATCCGAACCCGCCAGGGCAAGCCAGGCCGATGCGGCGACGACACAGCAGACAGTGACAATGATCGACCGGATCGCGGGTTGCATGACACCTCCTAATTGAGATTGATTATCAATCGTGGCGATGGTAGCGAGCGGGCCGCGATTGGTCAATGATCCGAAATGATCCACCTAGTACCACAATAACCACGGAAATCCGGCGTTAGTGCCCGTTTTTGCGCTGATTTCCCCTGATTTAACGATTCTTCAATCACGGCCTGCGCTCACTTCATGTCGAAGCCGGTAAGATTAGTCCATGTGTCATTGGCGGTTGGGTTTCATTTTGATTTTCGCGTTTTCAGTGATCGGTACCACCGCGTCCGCCTGCCGATACACCGTGCGCGACGTGGCGTTTGTCGACCTCGATCGCACGGCGTATCAGCTTTATGCATTCGTCGATGCGTCCACGAACGAGGAGTGGCGGAACAATTTCAGCGTCATGGCGGGCGCGACGTTGATCGATACGAATGTGCAATCGCACCTGATTGATGTCGATGCAGAGCCCAGCCACGCGGCCATCGATTTCTTCGATGCGGCGCGGCGCGGTAGTGAGATCAAAACACCTGCGGTCATCGTGGTGAATCCGGCGGGCAGGGTGTTGCACCTTGCCGACTTCACGCCAACGTGGTCGAATCTGGAGACAGTCATCCAATCGCCGTCACGCAAAGCGGTCATGGAACCAATTTTTGAGAGTTATGCCGTCGTGCTGTTGATTGAAGGCAAGAGCAAAGCCGGCAACGAACTTGCGCGTCAGTCGGTTGACGGCGCCATCGAGCAGATCAATGGCATGCGGCACACGATGCCCAAACCGGTGCGCGTTGGGCCGAAACTGGTGACCATCAAGGCGGCGGATCGCGAACGCGAGCGCGTGTTGTTGTGGAGCCTCGGTGTGGAGGAGCAAGCCGGCGATGATCCGTCGGTGGTGGTGTTGCTGGGACGTGGCCGAAAAATTGGGCCGACGATCACCGGCCCGGCGATTGTGCAGACCGATGTGTTCGACGTGCTCCACGTGATCGGTCAGGATTGCGAGTGCGGCCTCGACCGCAAGTGGATGCAGGGCGATTGTTTTCCGTATACATTTGGCGACGACTTTCGAGATGCGGTTAAACAACACGTCGGTTTCGATCCGCAGGACGATGCGGTCATCGCGGAAATGAATCGTATTCTCGCCAAGGGTCCTGTGCCGGCAGTCGATCTAGCGACCGGCATCCCGCGCGACGCCGATCGCATCGATCCTCTGTTGGGTTACCGCGAGTCGACGGTTGGTGCAGGTGCTGATGCATCCACCGGGGCTGCCGGTTCGGTTCAATCATCTTCGTCCGCGAATGCGTCATCCTCATCTGTTTCAAGCCATGACGGCGCGGCAGGCGCGTCGGGTTCCGAACGCGTCGTTTGGCAAATCGCAGGTGTGGTGCTGGGCGGTTTGGTTTTGATTGCAGTCATCGGTTCCGTGTGGGTGCGACGTCGCGCCCTTTCAACTTCGAGCGTTTCATGAAATCACCCCTTGCTGTTTTGTTGCTGTTGCCATGGATGGTCGGCGTCGCGTCGGCGGACGACTGGCCGACCTACATGCACGACACGAGTCGAAGTGGTGTCGCTGCCGAGGCGTTGTCGTTTCCGTTGAAGCCGACGTGGACCTGGCAGAGCAAGTACCCGCCCCGCCCGGCATGGACCGGTCCCGCCAAGGAAGACAAATACAACAAGCCCGGCCCGTTGACGGCGCGACTGCTGTTCGACCGCGCGTTTTTCACGGTTTCGGCCGGCGATGATGTGCTGTTCGGTTCGTCCGTGGATGACAAGGTTTACTGCCTCGACGCCAAAACCGGCAAGCCGCGCTGGGCATTTTTCACCGAAGGCCCGGTCCGTTTCGCGCCGACCATCGCCGGCGACCGCGTGTATGCCGGCTCCGATGACGGACGGGTTTACTGTTTGGCGCTGAGCGACGGTCGACTGATCTGGAAACGCATGGTCGGCCCGCGCGACCGCCGCGTGCCCGGCAACGGCCGTATGATCTCCGCGTGGCCCGTGCGCGGCGGTGTCACCGTCGACAACGGCACTGTCTTCTGCGCTGCCGGCATGTTTCCGAACGACGGTGTGTTTGCCGTCGCGCTTAACGCAAAAGACGGAACCGAACAATGGCGAACCAGCATGGGCGACCTGCCGGCCCAGGGATACACGCTTGCGTCACAAACGAAACTCTACGTGCCGACCGGGCGAAACAATCCCACCGTGTTCGACCGCAAAACCGGCAAGAAACTTTACACCGTCAAGGGCGGACAAGGCGGCACGTACACGTTGCTCACGGGCGATCAACTCGTTGTCGGACCGGGCAAAGCCGGCGTGCTTGGCGTGACCGGCGACGACGGCCGCGATCAGATCGCTTCGTTCGCCGGCAATCACATGATTGTGACGGCTGCGATGTCGTACCTGCATTCCAACACGGAACTGAGCGCGCTCGATCGCCAGTTGTACCTGAAACTGTTGAGTGACCGCCGCGCAGCTACCAATCGGCAGAAACATCTGGGCAAAGTGCTCAAAGCGCTCGGCTCCAAGGGCGATCCGGAGAAAATCAAAGCCACGCGTGACGAACTGATCGAATTGGGCAAGAAGGTCAACGCCCTGACCAAAGCGATGGCCGACTGCATCAAGTGGAAGGTTAAGTGTGATGCGCCGCATGCTCTGATCCTCGCGGGTGACGCGCTGATCGCCGGCGGCGAAAACAAGGTGGCCGCCATTCGCACCAGCGACGGCAAAACCATCTGGCAGGGACAGGTTGTCGGCCACGCGTATGGACTGACCGTCGCGAACGGACGACTGCTGGTCAGCACCGATCGCGGAACGATTCACTGTTTTGAGACGGGGGGGCTGCAATGAAATTGAATCGAAAACAAACTTGTAGTGTGTGCTTTTGCGTGCTGATCGCAACACTGAGCACGGCGCCATGCGAACTTTTTGCCGACGCGACCAATTCGTCCGACGTAGCGGACGCGGCCAATGCATCCGTCACTGAACCCATGCATCGCTGGCTCTTCGACACCAAACACGTCTCGGGCGATCAACTTCAACCGGTCGGCGGCGATCTACCCGGCGCGCTTCAGGGCAAGGCCACGTTCAGCCGTATCGGCAACGCCGGTTACATGACGTTGGATGGCGCGACCAACTCCGTGCTCGTCGCGGCCGACGCGACCAAAGTGCCGTTGCCCAAGCAGGATCTGACGTTGGAAGCTTGGGTCCGTGTTGACAAGGTCATCGAATGGGGCGGGATCATCAGTGCGTTGCAGGACAACGGCGATTTCGAGCGCGGCATGTTGCTCGGCTTTCGCAAGAACCAGTTCTGCCTGGCGGTCACCTCGGAAAAAACCAAGCGGTTGACCTACCTCATGTGCAAAACACCGTTCGAGACCGGCAAGTGGTACCACGTGGCGGGCACGTATGACGGCAAGGAGATGCGCATCTACCTCAACGGCAAGTTGGAAAACACCAGCCTCGCACAACAAGGCAATGTGCTCTATCCGCCGAAGTTTGTTTACACGTTGGGCGCGTATCAGGATGACAACGAACATTACCGCGTGACCGGCCGACTGCATGAAGTCGCGGTGTATGACCGGGCGGTCAGCGACCAGCGCATCGCCGAGTTGCACGCCGCGAAAGTCAAGTGGTTCCCCAAGCCTGCGGAATTGCTGGAAGGCCCGTTCATTCAACTGCTCGATAAACAGTCAGCGAAAATCACCTACATCACCGACCAACCTTGCCCCACCGTTCTTGAAGTGGGTCCCAAAGGTGGCGAAGCGCGGCGGGTGACGGGCGATTCATTGGCCACTTCACATGAAATCATCATTAACGATCTGGCACCCGACACCGAACAACAACTGCGCGTGATCATTCGATCTAAAGGCGGCGCGGTCAGTGTCAGTGAAATGATGAAGTTCGATACCTCGTTCTTTTATGAGTTGTCCGCGCGGTTGGATCACAAGTCACCTTATGCCAACGACGCCACGACCGCGAAAGCCGCGAAGCTCGCACAGGATGCGCTCAACAAAGTGGGCGTCAACAAAGGCTATTGCCTCATCGTAGGTTGTCGCGATGGGCGTCTCGCTTACGAAATCGCCACCCGGTCCGACATGCAGGTGGTCGTCGTGGAAGATGATGAATCGAACGTCGCCCGCGCCCGACAGTTGCTCGATCAGGCAGGGTTGTACGGCATCCGCGTCAGTGTGCATCAGGGTGACCTTAAACAACTGCCCTACGGACCCTACTTCGCCAACCTCATTCTCTCCGAGTCATACCTGACCACGGGCACGATGCCCGGCCATGCGGCGAACCTGAATGAAATGCTTCGCCCGTCCGGCGGCGTGATGATGGTCAAGGCGGAACCGCAATCCGCTGATTCAGTGTCGGTGAGCTATGACTTCGTCCGCCGCGCCCCATTAAAAAACGCCGGCGTCTGGACACATCAGTACGGCGAAGCGGACAACTCCTCCAACAGCAAGGACGACCTGATCCAAGGTCCAATGGAAGTGCTTTGGTGGGGCAAGCCGGGGCCGAGGCCGATGCCGGACCGCGGCGCCCGCAACCCCGCGCCGCTGTCGGTCAACGGTCGGCTTTACGTGCAGGGCGACCGCATCCTCTTCGGGCTCGATGCGTACAACGGCACGGTGCTCTGGTCGTCGCAGTTACCGATGATGCGCCGCACGAACATCCCGCGCGACAGTTCCAACATGGTCGCCGCTGCGGATCATCTGTACGTCTCCGTCGGCCCACACGTCTACGCCATTGACGGCCAAACCGGTCGGCACGACCGCAAGTTCACTGTGCCCCCGCGCAACGAAAATGATGAAAGCCGATACGACTGGGGTTTCCTGGCCGCCACCGAAAAGATTCTGGTCGGAAGCGCGAACCGCCGACGCGCCGGATACAAAGGCGACGTCGGCGAGTGGTATGAAGATTTTAAACGCGGGCAGATCGATCGCGTCACCAGTCGGCACGTTTTTGTCACGGATCGCCTGACAGGCAAGCAGCGCTGGCTTTATGACAAAGCGGTCGTGTTGAATTCAACAATCACGATCGCCGACGGAAAAATATTCTTTGTCGAGAGTCGCAATCCCGAAGCCATGAAACGGGCGGGCGATCGCCTGGTCGATGAAATCAAGAAAGACCAGCACCTGGTGTCGCTCGATCTGGCAACCGGCGCGAAAGTGTGGGATAAGCCGGTCGACCTGACCAAGTGTGAATACATGGTCTATCTCAGTTACGCGCAGCACACGTTGCTCGTCACCGGCACGGACCGAAACAAGACGTACCACATGTATGCATTCGACGCCGGCGGCGGCAGTGAACTGTGGCAACGGCATGACAAGGCAAAGAAAAACCATCACAGCGGTCAATTGCAGCACCCCGTGCATATCAAGGACAAGGTGTATGTGAACCAGCACATCCTCACGTTACGCGAGGGCAAATCCCTGCGCAGCAACATCGCCGAGCGACGCGGCTGCGGCACGATGTCCGCCAGCAACAACAGCCTGTTTTACCGTCATCACTTCCAAGGCATGTGGGATCTCGCCTCCGATCAGCGCAGTGAGTTCAAAGGCATCCGCTCCGGCTGCTGGCTGGGTATTGTCCCCGCCGGTGGCGTCGTGCTCGCGCCGGAAACCAGTTCCGGTTGCAGTTGCACCCACGCGATCCAAACCAGCGTGGCGTGGGTGCCGATCCATCGAGCGGATGGTGCAAAGAAAACACCTGGTGACTCGAAATGAGTACGTTCCGATTGAGTGAGTCAGTTTTTGCTGTGGTGTTCAGAACGAGAAGGGTAAACGCACATGAACGGTTCACTCCTCCCTCACGGTCGGGGTTCGTGTTGGACGATGACTTTGATCGTTGATGTGCGCTACCGCACAGGAATCACCACGCGCAGTTTCTTGTCCGGATAGGTAAACCGCTTGTCCGCCCGGCCGGTTTTGATCAACTGTTTCAGCTTGGCTTCCACCCACGCGTCGCGCTTGGCCTGGTGTTCCTTGTCTTTGGCGGCAAGCAATTCAAAGTTCAGGCGGTTGGGCAGTGTGATTTTGCCCTGCCGGCGAAAGATCGTGTTTCCGTTGCGCTTGATGAATCGTTCGGCGAGTTGGCGCAGCGCTTTGTCTTCTTCCAGGGTCCAGTTGGTGCTCAGCCGTTCGTACATGTAGATGATTGTCGACAGTTCCGTCGAATGCTTCGGCAGGTAAGGCGGAAAGTGCACGCTCGGCCACTTGTCGGGGTTGGTCATGAACTCGGTGAGCAGAATCGAACCGATCGCATGTGCCGCCCGCGTGTGTTGCTCCGTGCGGTCGTAGAGTGACAGCGAATCGAGACGGAACATGAGCGTGAGCAAGCGGGACTTCGGCGAGCAGTGATGCAGCGCGGTCATGTCCGCGTAGAACTCCTGCAGATGATGAAACAGCATGCCATACCGCTGATAAAGCTCGAACACGGCATCGGTCGGCAGGAAGACGGAAATGTAGTTGTGGCCCAGTTCATGCCAGACGACGATTTCCGCCAGGTGCCTGCGTTTGAATTGATGCATGCGCGCCAGGTCGCCTTGAAGGAGCCGATGATCACCGACCAGGTCCGGTCGCCATGACACCACGATCGCGAGTTTGCCGTCGGCGGTTACACCGATGGGCACCTGTACGCCGAGCGTACGCGAAGGGATGTAGTTGGCGCCGAAGGTTTTATTCCAGATCGACGGCTTAAAACTGGTTGGCTTCAACGACGAAACGCTCGGCCACCATTTCGGCTGACAGTCAAACGCCGTGTCTCGCATGTACGCCACGTTGAGCCGTTGCTTGGGGGTGAGCGATTTGTATTCAAGCTTGACGGCGTCTTTGTGTTTTTTGAACGCCTTCCAGTCCGCGTCCTTAAAAGACGCCGTCATCGCGTCATAACGCGGCGTATTCACCGGTTGGGGTTTGTCCGCCGCGCGGGTGACACCAAGAGACAACCACAACAGCAGCAGGGCGAGTGCTGCGTATCGAAATGCTTGTGTTGGGTTTTGCATACAAACTCGTTGAAGAGCATATCGGGGAAGACGATGGATTGTAGGCCGGACCGAATCGGCTTGCATTCGGGTTTTACAGTCACAGGCACTAGGCATATTGAACAAAGTGAAGTCGTCGATTCATGTGTGCCATGGCACACGGAAAAGTCGAATGCGTTGCCCCTTTGTGCGGTCAGGGTCGGCGGTCCGTGCTCTCAAAAATCTTGTCTGCGGACTTCGCGACGAATCCGGTGAACAGTTTGCCTGACGGCAGGGGGTAGCGCTGGGCGAACTCGTAGTAACACGCGGGAATCGTTGCGGCCTGATCATCAAACGCCACATCCACCTGATCGGCCAAAGTAGAAGACTGCTCCAGGTACACGTCGGGCGACCCCTTGATTTCTCCGCCGGCAGCGTTCAACTCGAACCCGTTGGTTTTGAGAAACGCGT
>JANQKH010000078.1 GCA_028281215.1 Phycisphaeraceae bacterium
CCACCGCGCGAACCAGGCCGGGTCGAACGTATTCCTGGTCGTCCGTGCCGTCGACACCCTTACGCACCAGCGCGTCGATCATGCGGTCGGGATCGTTGATCGACAGGTCGGCCGCGTTTTCGATGAACTTAACTGGGTCGGCCACCCGGTACTGCACCTGCCACTGCGCGTGCACGATGTTCGCGTCGCCAGTGATAAACGAACCGTCGACGTTGGGGTTCAGATCCGTGCCAGTCTGCTCGTCTTCAGTTTTGGTTGGGTCTTTGACGTGCCACCAGAACGCGGTGTTGATATCGAACGTGCGCACACTGGTTTTGACCTTGACGACCTGATCGATCGGGAACGGCCAGGCGAAGTTGACGCCGGGTTGAATGATGCGACCTTCGCCTTTTCCGACGATCGTGCCGAAACGCAGTTTGACCGCGACCTGGTCGGAGTCGACGGTGAAGATGCCGCTGATGGCGTACAAAATCACCAGCACGATCATGACGAGCTTGAGGATGAAGAACGTCACGCGCAGGGCGTCGGCAAGCGATTGCTGCGCCGGGTCCATCTGCTCGTACGGCACTTCAGGCCCGTCGTCATGCTCCGGGTGATGATGCTCGAATGGGTTGAATGCTTTAGCCATGGTGTTTGCTGATTGGTGTTTTTTATTCTATTTAGCCCTGAGTTCTGCTCGGGGAGCGTCCTGCGGGGCGTTGTGGCCCCCGGCTGAACCGCGGGCTACGCCTTGAGATCATTCACCACTGGTGGCGCCCGGCGTCGGATTCTTGCCGGCGTTGGGTAAAAAGCGTCTCAACGGATGCCCCGGTGCAAGCTGGTTCACGTCCAGCAGGATCGTCATCTTGTTCTTCATCATGGTCTTGATCGCTTCGAGTTCAGCGAGGAAGATGGCGAACTCCTCGTCCGTTTCAAACACGGTGTAGACCTTCGCGGCTTCCTTGCGACCCTTCGTGCGAATCTCTTCCGCGTGGCGGTCGGCGAACGCGAGAATGCTGTCGCGCTTCGCTTCAGCTTCCTTCTCGATCGCGCTGGCGGCGGCCTTGCCCTGCGATCGGATGAACGCCGCGCGGCGCTGCCGGTCGCTCTTCATGCGTTCAAATACCTTGGCGGTCACCTGCTGCGGCAGCACCTTGCGTCGAATGCCGAAGTGCGTCACCTCGATGCCGTAACCCTTGCCGCCTTGCAGGTCGATGGCCTTAAGGTCGGCCTGCAACTTCGCCAGCGCTTCGGCTTCGATCTCGTCCAGTTTCAGTTCCGCCGGCGCGGTGTTGACGATCTGGTTGAACCGGTAGTTGCTGAACGTCGCGTTGGCGGCGCGGATCAACGGCACGAGCTTTTCGTCCGCGTTGTCCATATCGCGCACGGCGTTGTAAAACTTCAGCGGATCCTTCACCCGCCAGGTAATGTACGTGCGAATCACCACGCTATAACCATCGTCGGTCTGCATCTGTGTCAGCGGGGCTTCGGTCAGTTGCAGGCGATCGGAGTACTTGACCACCTGCTGGAACGGCCAGGGCAACCGAAAATTCAAACCTGAATCCTCGATGATGCTGTCGTCGTCCACCTTACCGAACGTCGTCAGCAACGCCGTCTCATTCTGGCCGACTTGAAACATAAACATGTAGCACAACAACACTGCGGCGACGGCGAGACCGAGCAACAGCAACAGTTTGCTCTTGATCAGACTCTGATCGCCGTGATGGTGATGATGGTGGCCGGGCCCGTGATCATGCCCATGTCCGTGATCGTGTTCGTGTGTGGGGAGCGTTTCACCCATGATGATTCACCTTGTTCTGCATCTTGAAAAACTTCTAATGCGTTATGTTTGCACGTCAGGTCGCTTGCGGTGGCGGCGTACCGCCTCAGATTAGTTCGAGTGTTCAAACAGGCCCTTGGTCGGATCCTTGATGTCCTTCAGATCGAGTTCGACCATCGGCGGTACGGCCGTCTTGGTGGTCAACAGGTACTTGCGGGCGGTCGACATGCCATCGACCAGCGTGTCGAAATACAGCTTGGCCGCGTAGTATTTTCTCGCGTGTTCATACGCGGCGCGCTCGGCGACAAAACGGGACGCCTTGGCGCGCTCGGCGTTGACCAGTTTCCAGCGGTCGGCGCGGGCGGTGAACATGAGTTCCGCCGCCTGACCGGACGACGCGACGATCGCCTTGACAATTTCGATTTCCTTTTTGTCCCGCGCTTCCTCGCGGTTGCGAATGTCTTGCTCATTCGGATCGTTCGCGGCACGCAGATCCTGAATGGCGTTGCCCATCTTGTTGTAAAGTTCGATCAGGCCGGCGATGTATTCCGCCCGGCGCTGCGAGCCGGCGACCGCGGCGTAAATCTCCGTTGCCTTTTGCTTGGCCTGATCAATCTCCGATTCACTCTCTTGCAATGCACCGACCTGGTCGAGGAACGACGCTGCCACGTCTTCATCAGGTGGCGGATGCATACCGTTCAGGCCGACGAACACCACCGTCAAACCCATCTGTCGGCTTTCGACTTCCGCCTGAATATTCTCCTTCAACACCCGCGCGCCTTCGATGCGGCCCGCGGCGATCAGCGCGTCGATGTCGTTGCTGACAAAGTAGGCATTCACTTCGCGCTCCGACAACGTCTGCAACAGATCGTGCGGCTGGTCGGCCGCGTTGTAAAAATCCATCAGGTTGGTGATGCGATACTTCACCTCGACGCGTGCGCCCAGCAGCGCCATGCCGGCTGCCTTGGTTTCCGCGTTGACCGATGCGTTGGCTTTGTCGGCCACGTCGTTGCGATCGCCTTCGCGCTTTTCGCTGGCGGCGGTGATCAGGTAATCCTCGTCGCCGTGCTGTTCGCCCCACAGCAGCGCCTTTTGCGGTTCGAGTTCTTCGGTCATCGAGCCGACCGTCAGTTCGTACACCTTACCGGTTTCGAACACGTGTGCTTTGCTGATCGGCCAGGGCGCTTTGAAGTGCAAACCGGGACCGAGCACGGCCTCTTCGGTATCACCGCCGCGAATCGCGCCGAACTGCGTAACGAACGCGCTTTGACCGGGTCCGACCACCACGATCGAACTGAGCAGGAACAGCACAACCACGCCGACGACGATCAACTTCGTTACCGAGCGCGACAGCAACTGGTAGAACCAGGTAGTTGACAGATCGATGCCAAACTGGAACTCGAGCGTTTTAGAAATGATCTTGCCGAGCGATTCCGGGCTGGTCAACCAACCGGTAAGCCGGCTGTCGAAGATTGGCCGGGGGAACTCACCCGGTCGACGCGGACGATAGAACGAGAGCAGAAACGACAACACCGTTTCGATGCCGAGGACGACCAGCACTGTGGGGGTGATGATCGCCATGACCGAAAACATCGCCGGGCTGTTGAAGTGCGCCATTACCGCGCCGATGAGCATGAGCACGGCAATGACCGCATTGCCCATCAGGAACCCAGCGCCGGAACGGAGCAACTGCCATTCTTTTACACGGGTCATCCCGGCGTGATAGCGGGCGACGGTAAAACCAATGAATGCGACAGCGGCGGTCAGACCAATCAACACCGGCGTGCCGATCGCTTTTGGTAGCGCGGTGATCAGATCGCCGGCGCGTTGCTCGGCAACCGCATCGGAACCGATCAGAAAACCCACGAGGATCATGAAGCCGGCGGCGAGCAGGCCGATGATGTTGATGCCCCACTTGTAAACGTTGTTGAGTCGTCGGCGGGACAGGCTCAGGTCGTCGGCGTACTCATCGAAGATTGCTTTGGCGGAGGCGTCGGCGTTGGCGAGCCGTTCGGCTTCAAGTGATTCAATGCGCTCGCGCTTGTGCTCATTGAACGCCACCATCAGCACCAGCCATAGGGGTATACCCGCAGTGAGGTACCACGTCAGCGCGTACATGGCGCTGGCGCCGGCGGCCCATTCGCCATCCGCCACCCAGAAACTGGCCAGCAGAAGCACCACTGCCAGCAACGTCTGCACGGCAAAACCGAGCATCGCTGCATTGAATCCGCGTTTGTAGGTTTGTTGATCGTGTGCCATGTGTATTCAGGGGTCGGGGGTCAGGAATCGAATTCCCCTCTCTCGCAGGGAGAGGAGGTTCGTCGATGCGAACTTCGCCATGCGTCAACTCGTCTATACTGTTCCGCCTTTACGGAACGCCGTCGATGTTGCAACAACTTTTTGGGATCACGCGGAACACGTTTGTCGAAAGTCTTCGACAGCCGATCATGGTCGTGCTGTACGTTGCCGGCACGCTGCTGATGCTTTACAGCATCGTTGACACCGCCAACACGCTCGACGACGACACCGTGCAGCACGTGCAGATGGGTTTGAGCGCGATCCTCTTGGTCGGCCTGATCATGGCGGGCTTCACCGCGACCGGCGTACTCGCCCGCGAACTCGAAAACAAAACCGTGCTCACCGTGATCAGCAAGCCGGTGACCCGGCCGCTGTTCATTCTGGGTAAATTCCTCGGCGTGACCGGAGCCATTTCGCTCACGCTCTGGCCGTTGGTGATCATTCTCATGATGACCACCCGCCACGGCGCGATGCAGACCGCGTCCGATCGACACGATATTCCCGTGATCGTGTTCGGCTGCCTCGCCTGGTTCGGGGGTATGTTCCTGCCCATCCTGTTCAACTATCTCTACGGCTGGGTTTACACGTCGACGACCGTCATTCTCAGCGCCATCCTCATGACGTTCTTCGGCGTGCTGCTTCTGTTCATCGACAAACAGTGGCACCTTCAGGGCATCACCGCGGAGTTCACCAAAGCGGAAGGCACGTTGAAAAACGTCTTCCTCGGTCTGATGCTGACCTACGAAGCGCTGTTGATCATCATCGCGCTGGCGATTGCTCTGTCGACGCGGTTGAACCAGGTGCTGACCATTCTGGTCACGATCATCGCCGGTGTGATGATGACCATCAGCGAGAGCACGTTGTACCAGCTCGCCTCGGCCGACCTGGAGGGCGCAGGCTGGTTTGAAAAGATGATCAGCGGGTTGGCATCGATCGGCTATCACGTGATTCCTAATCTTCAGTACATGTTCCTGGCCGAGGACATCAGCCTCGGGCGACACGTTCCGGCGTCGCATTTGCTTCTGGTTTCCGGTTACGCCGGGCTGTTCGTGCTGACGTTTCTTGCGTTGGCCATCGCGTCGTTTCAAACACGCGAGGTGGGGTAGTTTGATTTCGGACTTCGGATTTTGGATTTCGGATTGATGTAAGCCCGGAACGAATTCGGCAAATCCGAAATGGCTATGCCGGCGCTGGTGTCGCGCCCTGCGGTGGTGCATCCGGTTGTTTGGTTTTCAATCGTTCCTCAACCTTCGCCATCGCCTCGGCTTCGGCCAATTCAATGTCTTCACCGGCACGGACCAGCCGCGCCGAGTTGAACACCACGACCAAACCACTGAGCAGGTGAATCACCGCGGCGGTGATGCCGGACACGTGTCCGGCGGCGGCGAAAATCTCACCGACAATGATCACCAGCACGCCGAACACCAGGTTCTGCCGAATGACCCGGCTGGTCATCTTCGACAAGTTGATCAGGAACGGAATGCGGTTGAGGTTGTTGTTCATCAGCGCAATGGACGCCGAGTGAATCGCAACGTCGGAACCGGCGGCGCCCATGGCGACGGAGATGTCGCCGGCGGCGAGCGCCGGCGCGTCGTTCACGCCGTCACCGACCACCGCAACACGATGGCCCGCCGCTTTCAGTTCGTCGACCATGTCGAGTTTTTCCGACGGTAACACTTCGGCGCGGTATTCGGTATGCATCTGCGCGGCGACGCGCTTGGCGACCGATTCACGGTCGCCGGTCACCATGATCACACGCTTCATGCCCTGCTCGCGCAGTTCATCCATCGCGGCGGCGGCTTCCGGGCGGGTGTTGTCCGCCAGACCGATCCAACCGAGCATCTTGTTTTCACGCACCACGAACAGCAGGCTCAACCCCTCGGCCTCGGGACTGCCTTGAATGTCATTAACGCGTTTGATGGTTTGGTGATCAAGCGAGGTCGTGCCCGGTTCGCAAAGCCAGTTGGCGCGGCCGATGTGCACACGGCGGTTGTCCACGCCGGCGCTGACGCCCTTGCCCGCCACTTCGCTAAACCCGGCGCTTTCGGGAATGTGCAGTCGCGCCTTTTTCGCCACCGCCGTCACCGCACGGGCGACCGGGTGTTTACTGTTTTGCTCGACTGCGGCGGCCAGTTTGAGCAGGTCCGCCGCCTCGACACCCGGTTCCGGGCTCAAACGCGTGACCTCTAACTGGCCGGTGGTCAATGTGCCGGTCTTGTCGAACACCATCGCGGTGATGTTCCGCGCGTTTTCCAGGTCAACCACGGACTTGACCAACACG
>JANQKH010000118.1 GCA_028281215.1 Phycisphaeraceae bacterium
TCCCGAATTATAGGTTACAGTATTATCCCTATCCCCGTGAAAGGCCCAAACGGGTATTTTCCTGGCTGATACGTCACAACCGAGCCTAGTCCATACCCAAGCCGCCGCCAAAATCCTGGTTGCCGTTGACCTGCGCGGTGGTCAGCACCTGCACGGCTTGGGCCGACTGCATGCTCAGCGCGGCGACAAGCACTGCCACAAAGATCGAAAGTGTGCGTCGAATCGACATATCCTATCTCCTGATGAGGGTGACTTAACTCTTCATTTCCAAGATTGATTTGAACCTCGAAACGGCTCGAGTCGCAAGCGCTACAGGATGCGCGGTTGAATATTCACTTGAACGACGGTTCCCAGGGGCATCCGGTCGAGAACCGACAGAATCCCTCCGAGAGAAAATTGTAACACCAATTGGCGAATCTACCAAAGCGGGATGGAACGGGATCACATTCACAGAACTTCAATCTCCATGAAGTTGTCTCAGCCGGCCGCTCAAGCGCAGCAACAGATGCACACGCTCAAACTGGTCGACCCAGTCCTGCAACGTCGCTGCCAGTTCCTCGCCGTCGATCGGCGCCCCCGGCAGCGGGCAACTTGGTCCCAACTGCTTCGCAGCCAAGGCGCGGTAGCGATTTAACGTCCGGTCGCCGTACCACGACACCGGCTCGTAATCCTCAGCACAAAAGATCAACACCGGCACGCGATGGCCCTGGTTGATCTGCACCTTCTCCTGCAAGTCGATGTGTTCATCACGATCCAGCCAGCGTAGGTCGATGCATTCGGGATTCGCCTCGGCGATGCGTTGAATCAAAGGCCCCTGCTGCACACAGTCGCCACACCAGATGCCGGACAACGCGATGACGTTGATCTTTCGTACAAATCGGGAAACCAGATCGCTCTGCGATTCGGTCAACGCCGCCTGTTCGTACACCTGTTGCCAACCGTCACGCTGACTATCGTTGCCGGTCTGCACATAGGCCTCGTAAGAGAGTCCGGCTTCATGTTTGTCTTTTAAATACGCTGCTTTCATGCCAGATTCGTTTCGGTTCACGAGTGTGGTTCGTTCCATTTTTAGATGCGTCACGCTGCGGATCGGCGATCTTCGATCGCCCACTAAACGTCTGGGCTTTGTGCCATCTGAAACGCGATTCACCCTTCAGGCAACATGCCCGCCTGCTTGGCGTAGTCAAACACGCCCCCCGCCTCGATGATCGGTTTCACATCGCCCAGCGGCTTGAGTTGGTACGTCTTGCCGGATGCGTGATTGGTGAGTGTGCCGGCTTCGATGTCGACTTCCACTTCATCGCCCGTGTTGATCTCCTCCACGAGGCGCTGTTCCGATTCACAAGGCAACAGGTACCCGCCGTTGACGCAATTTCGGAAGAAGATGCGAGCATAGAACTCGGCCACGACAACCTTGGCGCCCGCCTCGGCGATGGCGAGCGGCGCGTGTTCGCGAGACGAACCACAGCCAAAATTCTTGCCGCCGATCACGATCGTGAACTCGGTCGCAAACTCCCCTTCCGGCACGAACGGTACAGCACTGGCCTCCTTGGGCAGACCCGCCATCGCGTACATACCAAAGTACTTTCGCTCCTCCGGATCAGCGGGATTGAAGGACAGATACTCGGCCGGGATGATCTGGTCGGTGTCGATATCGTCGCCGAGGACGAACGCTTTACCTTTGATGACTGTTTCCATGGTGCGGGAGTTTAGGGGGTTGGGTGTTTTGAGTCTATTTTGGTTTGTTTTCGATGTTTTAGAAGGAAGCCAGGAGAGCGTTGGGTATCGCGAGATGGATCGCCTCAGTCACTGAAACCGTAGTTCTCCTTCAAGTGTGGAACCGTCGCACAGCGACAACCGAAGCGGTTTCGTTCCATCAAATGATTGGCAAGTACCGATGATTGTTTCGTTCCTAATTTCATCGAGCGTAATTCCATCTAGTGAAACACGAGGCGTAACCCACAACGGGGCAAAATCGACAAAACGTGCAACCTGAAGGTGGTCTGCAACAACGACGGACCCATCATCCACCGCCAGCCAAGTCGGCTTTGAGTACTCCAGGCCACGCAAACACTTTCGAAGCGTTTCATCGAAGCGATGCATATCGATCCACCAATTCGGGTAGGCCGCCTTCAGCGCATCGATCAAGTCGTTTAATTCGTACTCATCAAGTGGTTCCATTTTGACTGCGATTTGAAACCCGTCATGCCAAACACCATTGTCAATCTCACTATTCACAAATGATTGAAAACACTGAGCGGCGACAGGCCATTGCTGCTCGTATTTCAACGTCATCAATCCAGAGGTTAATGCTTGCCGATGATTCATGGCTTCCTTATCAAACCTCATCCGGAATCCGATACTTCCCTTCACCCGTTCGCTTGAGCAGTTTGTTCGCCGCATCATTGTTCGTGAACTGCTCCTTCTTCGCGTCATACTTCAAGTGAATGTTGCCCATGCGGTGGGCGATGTTGCCGAGGTGGACCAACGTCTGAGAGCGATGCACAAAGGATGGATCACCATTGGCCATCTTGCGACTCTTGATGCATTCGACCAGGTTGCGCCGGTGCGGTTCATCGCCACGACGACCGTAGCTTTGGGCGACGACTTTGCCGTCGGACGTCATCGCCTGCCAACCGCCGCCGTGTCTGCCGATGACCATTTGTTCTTTTGAGCCGTAGATTTCAATGCGTGTTGCACAGTGCGGCCAGAAGGGGAACTTGTCGTTGTCGCGGATGTCGCCGGCGATCTTCTTCATGTAGCGCGGGTAGTTGGTCATCTCGTGCACCCACGCGATGCCGTCCATGTTGAAGTGAGACACCAGCGTGTCCGGCACTTCGGCGTCGTCACCCTTGAACGCATACCGCCCGCCTGTGCTTGAAACGCCTGTCGGCATCGGTGGATCGCCCAGGACCATCATGGCCAAGTCCACCTGGTGGATCCCGTCATCCGACATGTCGCCACCTGAGAAATCCCAGAGTTTGTGCCATCCGCCGTGGAAGATGCGCGAGTTGTAAGGCCGCGCGGGCGCCGGGCCGAGCCAGGCTTTCCAGTCGAACCCTTTGGGTGGATCGCTGTTCGGGCCGAGCGTGAAACGACCACCGCTCTTCAAGTTGTACACCTTGACCAGATGAATCGTCCCGAGCTTGCCGCTTTTCACATAGTCGCGCGCTTTGAAGTTGTATGGCGCACTGCGATTCTGTGTGCCGACCTGCACGATCCGTTTGTACTTCCGCGCCGCTTCGACCATCTTCCGTCCTTCCCACACGTTGTGGCTCGGCGGCTTCTCGACATACACATCCTTGCCTGCCTGGCACGCCATGATGGTCGCCGGCGCGTGCCACTGGTCCGGCGTGGCGATGACCACGGCGTCAACATCCTTGCTGTCGAACAGTTTCCGCATGTCGTTAACCGCTTCGGGTTGAAGATTGCCTTGCACGCTGGCGATGTAGCGCTGCCGCGACCGCAACCGATCGGCGTGGAGGTCGCAGAGCATCGTGACCTGCACACCTTCATCATGGGCGAAGCCGCCAATGACCGCCGACCCGCGCCCCCCGCAGCCGATCAGCGAAATGTTCACCCGTTCGTTGGCGCCGAGCACCCGGCCGGGCCGGGCCGTCAGCGCCACCGCCCCGGCAGTGAACCCGGCCATGGTTTTTGTGGACGCGGCAAGCATTCGTCGGCGGGTCATCTTCATGGTGATCTCCGTTCGGAAAGGGAACTGCGATTCTATCAGTCAGGGGTGACAGACCGTGGACAGTTGAACCGCCCGACCCGTTCAACATCCATGCGCGCGGCTGTGTATGTCCGGACACACCCCCCTCCCCCTCGAATTCCAAATCCTTATATCTTGTTTTTCTGAAATCACTTGCACACATATTCAGGGGTTTCCCTAGGACGTCCGGACCTTGATTCTGTACCAAAAACGCCGATTTTGATGTCCGGCCGGACATCGATTCGTGTCCGGACCATGTCCGTTTCATGTCCGGACGTGTCCAGCGGACAGCCATTTGACGATATCTGTGCGCGCGACAAAACGAGCAACCCTGCCGGCGGAATCTTGGTGTGACAACCTTCCGCGCATGAGACGTGACGGATTGGCCACGCGCGAACATGCTTGAAATGTACCATATTAACAGAGTACGATCAAACTGGACAGTCGCGTACGACGATCACGCAGGGAAAAAACGGCGCCATTCGTATAAACTGGTTCGGTACCACTTCGTTTTCCTTGGGGACAAGCGATGTCAGATGAAGCTACGATTTCATGCAAAGGTTGCGACCGCACCTTTCAATGGCAACCGAAGTTCGCCGGCAAGCGGGTCAAGTGCAAATGCGGCGAACTCATTGAGATTTCGTCGAAGAAGCCGGAACGACCAGACACCCTGAAGCAACCGGACGAGCCGCCGAAGCGTCCATGCCCATCGTGCGGCGCGCCGATGCGCGCCACGGCGCGAATCTGCGTCAAGTGCGGCTATGACTTTGAAACGAAAAAGAAGAATTCGATCATGGTCGGCGCCGGACCCACGCTGGATGAAGCCACCGATCCGAACGAATTGGGCGACCTGATCGCCAAAGCTGGTCCGCTGCGGGAGTTGAACCTGCCCATGTCCATCATTGGCATCCTGATGATTATGTTTTCGATTGGCGGATTCACCTACCCGCACACGAAATCGTGGGAGTGGTTACCGCTTATCGGCATGTTGGTTATTGGCGTGCTGATGATTGTCTATCGGTTGTTTTCGACCTTTGAAATCCACGCGCGTGACATGGGCGTCATCGTCTACATCCGCAAGAAACCGCGAATCATCCGATGGGATGACATCAAGTTGTTCGTGGTTCAGGAAACATACGCACACCGATTGGCAGAAATGGAACTTATGTGCAAGATCGTAATGCATCGGGGGCGAACGATTGAGTTCAACAGCAAACTGCCCGGCAATCCACACGGGGTCATCGACATGATCAAGAACAACGCTGAACGATCGAGGTTGGTGCGTTGGAATCCCCATGCCTAAATGGTGTCGATTCCGCCCTGCACGACGAACGCCGCGAGACACAGTGATCAAGTGTAATGCGTGCGCATCTTCTCCGCCGACTCGGCTTGCGCGGCTTCGCGCTGCGTGCGTTCCAGCTTCGTTCGCTTCAGTTCCGCGCGGTGGGTGGCCCATGCGGCAGAGAACCAACCTGCCAGCAGGTACGCGAACACCATGTCCTGCCGGGAAACAAAAACGCCGATCGCCAGGTAGGCAACCATCGCAGGCATGAGCAGTTTGACCGCGGGGTACGGCCAACCGTATTGCGGCAACCCGCGCGTGTCTTTCACGGGCCGCGAGGTGACGGAGAGGATCCAACCTGCAAAAAAGAGCATCAGAAACAACCCCGCGCCGATGAAACCGGATTCACCCAACAGGTGAATAACCGAATTGTGCGCGGCGTACTCATCGTCATCAATACGGACGACCGCAGTGTCGGCGCCCATCCGCCAATGGTCCTCGGCCGGTGGTTGGAACTTGGCGACCTCATTATGAAAGTTGCCCGGCCCAACGCCGAACAACGGATGCTTCATCGTCATGCGCAACCCTGACTGCCATAGCAACAAGCGTTGATTGGCGCTGTTGATGTCATGGGTGCCGGTGATCAGCGCTTCGAACCGTTTCCAATTCGACGACTGCGCGAAGATGATGCCCGCAATGATCAATGCGGGAACGGCCATGATCAGCACGGGCAGTTTCTGCCGAGCCGTCAGCCACAGCATGGGCAGCAACACAATGAACGCAATCAGCGCGTTGCGGTTTTTGGTGAGGATGATCAGCACGACCATCGCGATCACCATGCCGATCAGGGCGAGTTTGATCAGGCTGGACCATGACGCCTTGAAACCGATGAACAGAATCGGAATGGCGATCACCGCGAGCACGGGGATGTCGCCTTCCAGTTCGATGCCCGCGCCGGTCAGCGCCCAGCGTGTGCAGATCGTCGCGCCCAGCGTCAACGCCAGCGCGACGGCATCCACATCGTGACGCAACACCTGCCCGGCAAGAATGAACATGATCAACGCCTGCACGTACCGCTCGGGATGATGGTTGGCATGTGGATCCCACTCGGTTCCGTTCACCAACATCATCACGACACAGACCACCTGCCACGCAATAAAGAGGACGAACGGAAAAATGAGAACGCCGGGATTCTTTGGTTTCAGACGTTGCCTTAATGAACCTGCCAACCAACCAAGCAGCGTGAAACCGCAGATCCAGTTGAGGGTCTGCAACGCCATGAGCCCGCCGTATAACGTCTCAGCGTTGGCGCCATCGAAGGCAGGTGCATAGCGCGGCGTGCCGTAAGCGGCGGCGATGAACGCCAGAATGCCGACCACCGGCTGCCACGGGGCAAAAGCAAGCACGGCGATGCATCCAACCCAAAACGCCACCCAAGGCCACGGGGCGATCGGATCAGCCGCATCGATGCACTGATATGCCACATAACCCGCCGCCGCCAGCGGCAGGAGTGCAAACACAGCCGATAACCAGCGGCCTGCGCTGCTCGGTCCGGTGTCGATGTGGTGGCTGATCGAGGGCTGCA
>JANQKH010000168.1 GCA_028281215.1 Phycisphaeraceae bacterium
GGTAAGACGGTTGTCGCGTTGTACGCGATGTTGATGGCGGTCGCCGACCGCAAACAAGCAGCGTTGATGGCGCCGACGGAGTTGCTTGCCGAGCAGCACTTTCGTTCGATCTGCGCAATGTTGGAAGGGTCGAACGTCAACCTCGCGTTGCTCACCGCCAGCGCCAAGGCGGCCGAGCGAAGCGTCATCCTTGAAGGATTGCACTCCGGCGCGATCGACATTGTCGTAGGCACACAATCGCTGGTGTCAGAGCAGATTCAATTCAACGAATTGGCGGTGATCGTTGTCGACGAACAACATCGCTTCGGTGTGCGGCAGCGGGCGGCATTGCGGTCACGTGGGGAAGCAAACATTTCACCCGATCGATCAGGCGACTCTCCAGACAAAGATGACGAGCAGGACGCCCGTACTACTGAGCGGAGTCCTTCGCCACACTGTTTGGTCATGACCGCCACGCCGATTCCGCGGACGCTGAGCCTGACAGTGTTCGGCGATTTGGATGTGTCAACGATCAAGGGTTTGCCGCCGGGGCGGACGCCGATCACAACGCGCGTGGTTGGACCGGAGAAATCGCGGGAAGTGTACGGCTACCTGAACGATCGGCTTTCCAGCGGTGAGCAGGCGTATGTCGTCGTGCCGGCGATCGATGAGTCAAGCGATGATGCGGAGAAGCGGCTGGTCAACGTGACGTCGCATGCGCAACTGTTGCAAGAAAAGTATTGCGCAGGCAAGGTGGTCGCCGCGGTGCATGGTCGATTGAAGCGAGATGAGCGTGAGAAGATTATGTCGCGCTTCCGGGCCGGTGAGATCGATGTGCTGGTCGCGACGACGGTGATTGAAGTCGGCGTCGACGTGCCCAACGCGACGGTGATGGTGGTTGAGCATGCGGAGCGATTCGGGCTGTCGCAACTTCATCAGTTGCGCGGGCGCATCGGTCGCGGCACCACCGACAGCAAGCCGTTATGCGTGTTCATCGCCGACCCGACCACCGACGGCGCCAACGATCGGATGAAAGCGATCGCGGCGACGACGGACGGCTTCAAGATTGCCGAGGCGGACCTGACCATTCGCGGCATGGGCGACTTTTTCGGCACGCGGCAGCACGGCCTGCCGCCGCTGCGCGTGGCGTCGATTCCTGAACACCTGGACCTGTTGCAGATGGCGCGACGGGACGCCACGGCGATCATTGATGCCGACCCGATGCTGGAGATGCCGGAGCACGCGCTGCTTTGCCGCATCCTGTTGCGTGAATACGGCGAGACCCTTGGATTGATTGATGTCGGTTGACAATGTCATGCCCATGAACCAACCCACCACGAAACAACCTCACGATCCGATTGATCCCACCGAGCGCCCCGTGCATGAGGACGGTCTGGTGCACGGCGTGATCTTCGGCATGCGGCGGGACGATGGTCGATGGTTGCTGATTCGCCGCGGGTTAAGCTTGCAGGCAGCGCCGGGCGCGGTGGCGTTTCCCGGTG
>JANQKH010000178.1 GCA_028281215.1 Phycisphaeraceae bacterium
CTTGCCGTCTGGATTGGGTGCCCAGATCAAGTGTTTTTCACCACCGAAACGAGTCGTGTGAACGGGTTCCATTAAGTCTTCGACCTGCCGTTTCGGTGCGGCGTTGATGGCGGCTTCCACGTTCTGCCGCACTGGCACCCACGGCTTGCTTGAATCGATGCTGATCTTCGGTGTCGTACTGGAACCTCCATGACCACTGTCCCCCGGTATAAAAGTGCCGTCTGCGATGCGTTTGAGATGCGCGCGTACGTAGTCCTGATCCGGTTTGGACAGTCTGCTTATCGGTAATGTGATTTTGTTGCCGTTCGAAAGTTTGAGCGTGAACTTGACCTGATTCGCAGTAATTAGCTCTCCTTCGATGGTTCGTCGATTGGTAAAAGTCCAAGTGCGGGCATCAATGGGAACACTGAACACAAAGACGAGGAAGAGAGCACTCAACTTGAGTCCACTTTTATTCATGGTATTCCCGTGCTAGGTCTAGCTTGACTGTGATTCAGTTTTGGGTTCTCAACACGTTGGCTTTGCTCTGCTTGTCTAAAGTAGCCATGCGCGACAATCGCCTGTCTAGACAAATCGTCGCCGCAACCGATACCGACCAAGCAGCAACCCTCCGAATGCCATCAAACCCAACGCCGCCGTCGTGGGTTCAGGAACGACTGACGTGGAATTGGTAAGCACATAGCTGATGTCATCGATACCGATCACATCGTTGTTTAACGGTCCCACGGGATCGAGCACAACACTCACTCTGGAAATTGCGTTGCCGGGGTCGGTGAAACCGAAATAGGAGGCCCCGCCTTCACCCACTGTTCCGGGTACCGAAAATGATTGCATCACGCCGTTTTCGAATTCAACCAACACAATACTGTTCCCGTTTTGGCCAGCGGCAAATGCCCCGATACCGGTGAGATAGGCTCCCCACGCCTGTATGGGATCAGCAAAATCGAAATGCAGCGAGACACTTGGTTCATCCATGCCGGCTTCCGTAAACTGAATGAAGTTCGACCCCGCTGCCGTCGTGTTGAATCCCTGAAAGGCGGAACCCCCGGATTCGACCGAAGCAAAAGCGTGGTCAAGGTCTCCCTCCGTAATGGTGGTGTTGGGATCGAGGGACAGCGACGTAGCAACGAGTCCCAGCGGTTGCGCTTCAAGGTCGATCGTCGTAATCAAACCCAGTCCACCTGCAGCAACGGTAAATGAAGCAGCAGCACCATCCGAATTCGGTCGCGCATCGCCCGGACCTGCCCCAGTGTCTGTTCCGGTAAACGTCGAAACTACAGCCTGGGCAGTGGAAGCAAACGCTGTACAGGCCACCACTGCCAACACAATCCAAGACGAGGAATTCATTCTCATCGAATCCAGCTCCTTTTGCTCTGATGAAGGAAAAACAACTCATCCACAAACGCAAATCAGCACCTGTTCGTTTTCACCTCATTTCTTAATCCACCGATGTGCTTCAAACCCAACATCTGAATTGTGGAATGTGCTGAATTTTCCATCTTTAACCATCACCCACCGTTCACGGCAGTCTCGGCGGGTTTCAACCCCCACATCGAACAACGAATGACGCTAAAGTTCTTTTCGCCAAGAGTGTTGGGATTCACCGGTAGCGGTGGAGTATTTATGTGACAGAGCAACGCCAGGAGTTCATGGCCCAGTTTGTCCGCGCCGAACGATCGATTCGAGCGTTGTTATTGGCTGCCACGGGCGATATGAATCTCGTTGATGATCTAATGCAGAACGTGGCTATCGCGCTTTGGAAGAAGTGGCCGGAGTATAATCGAGAGCGTCCGTTTCGAGCTTGGGCGCTGGGGGTCGCGCGGATCGAAATCCTTCGGTGGCGCCGAACCGCAGCGAGAAATCGTCTCGTTCTAGACGTGCAGTTGCTCGACCAACTCGTTGGGGCCGCCGACCGTGCTGCAGAAGCGGCAGATCAGCGATTGACCATGCTGGCTGATTGCCTCGACGGCGTACAAGGCGAGGCAAAAGAAGTCTTGAAGCTCAAATACAGCAGCGGTATGCGTAATCGCCAGATCGCTGAGAAAATGGGCAAGCGCGTGGGCGCCATCGAAATGATTCTCACGCGAACACGGCGAGCGCTGGGCGAATGCATCACGCGAAAGCTGGCTGACGTATGATCGATCCCAAAGAAAAACTGATCGAAAAATACCTCGCCGGTGATGCCGATGACGTGGAAGTTCAGCAGATTCAGCAAGCGCTTGCCGACGATCCAGAAGTTGCGGACGCCTTGATGGCTGAAGCCTACATGCACGTTCACCTGCGCGAAACGATGACCGGTTCGGAACTGGGTGATGCCATCACGCGCGACGAGCTACAACCCGATCCTGTCGTCAGGCGCATCGCTTATGGGAAATGGATTGCCGCCGCCCTTTTGCTCGCAGCGATAACGGGCTGGACGGTTGCCATCTATGTGGCGGACAAACTGGGCGAAGCAAATACAGACATATCAGCGCTAAAGAGCCGCGTCACAGAACTCGAAAACGCTTCCACCAAGCCATCCCACACTCCCGGCAAAGAAGGCGCCCCTGAAATCCACAGTACGCGCGGCTGGCTCATGGCCCTGCCTGAGAACGGCGGTTTTGACGGTGAAACACTAATGATCGGTACGACCGTACCTCTCAACCAAAGGCTCTGGACCTGCCCATGGGGTGCCGCCGAGTTTAAGTATGACAGCGGCATCACCATTTCGATCGAACGCAATACGACCGTCAAATTCAATGAGACCGACGACCTCCGAAGGCTCACCCTCGAACGTGGTATTGTTCATGTCACCAACTTAACCGAGATTGACAAACGCCCCACGGAGATCAAATGCAAATTGGCGACGGTTCGATTAATCCACGGCCAAGTGGCTGTGCAAGTTGATAAAGAACGAACCGCCGTCGAAGCCGCTGTCAACGAAGTCGAAGTCCTCGTGCATGAAGAAGGCGTCGAACGCACTTTTACAGTTAAACGAGGACATTACCTGATCATCAAACCAGGTAAAAAGGCAAAGGTAATCCAAGGCATGTTGAAAATGGAACTTGAATTGCCGGACAATTGATCCGCCTTCCGGGCGCCACGCGACTATTGCATCAGGCCGTGTGAAAACTAACCCTTCTCGAACACTTCCCTACGCCGATCACTTGCCAATCGGGCTCAAAATCCCTACCCTTGCCGGACTACCCACGTAACGGGCCGCCTGACGAAACGGCTGGCCCAACCCTTATACAACACGTAAACCTTTGGAGTTCATACACATGGCGATCAAAATCGGTATCAACGGATTTAGCCGCATCGGCCGGCTTGTCTTCCGGGCGGCGCAAGACAACCCCAATGTTGCAGTCGTCGGCATCAACGACCTGTTCGACAACGACGCGCTGGCATACCTGCTGAAATACGACTCGATCCACGGCCGATTCGACGGCGAGGTGTCGTCTGATGACACCAATCTAATCGTCAACGGCAAGAACATCCGCTCGACGGCGGAGCGTGATCCGGCGGCGCTGAAATGGGGCGACATCGGCGTTGACTATGTCGTGGAATCCCCCGGTTTCTTCACCGACTATGACGGATCCGCCAAGCACGTCGCCGCCGGCGCAAAAAAGGCTGTGATTTCTGCGCCGACCAAAAGCCCGGACCAAGTGCCGACGATCGTGATGGGTGTGAACCACGAATCATTGGACGCCTCGAAGACGGTGGTATCGAACGCGTCGTGCACGACGAACTGTTTGGCCCCGCTGGCGAAAATCGTCAATGACAAATTCGGTATCGTCAAGGGT
>JANQKH010000207.1 GCA_028281215.1 Phycisphaeraceae bacterium
AAGAACTCGAACGGCGTGGTGACGAACCATTCCAGGTCCGCCAGGTTCGTCGGCGGCATCGGCATGTACCCGCCCAGCGCCACGTAGAACTGCGCCATCGCCGAGTCGAAATACGCGCTGGTCGTCGGCTGTACAAACAGCTTGAAAAGCACACCAAACGACCCTGCCGTCACCGCTCCGCACACACAGGTCAGCACCGCCGCCTTGCGATCACCCTGCATCCAACTCGCCAACACCAGCACGCCGAACATGCCGGCTGCGACGAACACGATCGACACCGAGAACCACACCATCAGTGACGCGAGCACGGTGAAGATTACCAACTCGCGTACGGCAAACGATCGCGCCAACACCCGCAACGCCGACCAGGCGATCACACATGTCGCCAGCATCGCACACGAATAATCCTTGACCTCCGATGCGTAGTACGCGATCGGTTCCGACAGCGCGAACAACGCCAGCGCCAGCAACGCGGCCGATGGCGACAGGCAATGCCGTGCCGCCAACAGGAAGAACACCAACGACAGGCAACCCGCAATCAAAGGCACAGTGCGCAATGACTTTTCCGACGGGCCGAACGTTTGCACCATCAACCGCTCGGCGATCAGGAACGGCGGCGTGCCGATCTGGTTGAACTCCAGCGGCGGCTCCAGCAGTTCCGGAATCGTCCGGTTCACGATGCTCGTCGCCTGCATCGCTTCGTCCAACCAGAGGCCGCGATCACTGACGAACATGCCAACCCGAACTGAGCAACCCAGCAGGATCAACAACACCGCGCCAACCATGGCGCGGTTCGACCAGGACTGATCGGTTTGGTCAGGCTGCTCGGTCGTGTTGGTGGGTTCAGTCGGTTCGGTCATGGATCGCCGCCGTTCCGGTAACTCGGAACTGTTTGTAGACCTTATGTTTGTCGACCGACCGCCGACCCGCCTTGACGCGGGTTTGCGACAGCTTGAATGGCGCTGTCGCGCGGTCCCTGATCGTCGCCTTCACTTGTTTAACCCGAGGTCGGACCCACGGGTGGTTGGGGCAAAGGAGGCTCGGCGACGTACCCCAGGCTGATCGCCTGTCACACAGGCATCTCCATCGACCAACCCTTGCGGTATTTGCGATGTAAAAAGAAGTCCGCCTTCGGGTCGCTGGTCTTCATCTTCTTGGCGTCCCACTCAAATTTCACGCCCGCGCGAATTGCCACATTGCCCAACAAGACCGTTTCGGTCAGCGGACCCGCGTAATCAAAATTGCTCAACGCCGGCTTGCCGCCCCGACACGCCTCGATGAATTCAAAGTCCTCGCTGCGCACACGCTGAATCGTCTTCGGCGTCTTCTCATTGAACTGCTCCAGCAAGCCGTTCGGTTTGGTCAACATCGTGTTGCTCTTGCGCGCGAAGAACAGTTTGCCCTTCGTGCCCACAATCACGTTGTCCCACTTGCGATGCTGTTCGCCTTCCATGATGTCCGCATCCGGGCCGTTCTGCTTGGTGCCCTTGCGACCGTCGTACCAGATGTATTCCACGGCCGGCAGTTTCTTGCCCGTCATCGCGCCGGTGCGCGCGGGAAACTGATACGTGATCGTCGACCACTTCGGCGGGGACACCGGCGTGTTGCCGCTTTGCACTGCTTCCACGGAGGTCGGTGATTCCAACTCGCACGCCCAGAACGGCATGTCCATGATGTGGCACGCCATGTCGCCCAGCGCGCCGGTGCCGAAGTCCCACCAGCCCCGCCAACTGAACGGCAGGTACGCCTTGTTGTAATCGCAGTACGGAGCCGGGCCGAGCCACAAGTCCCAGTCCAGCGTCTCCGGTACGTCCTGCTTCGGCGGGCGTGAAGTCATGCCTTGCGCCCAGATCGGACGGTTCGTCCAGGCATGAATCTGTGTGATCTCACCCAGCATGCCGGCTTGAATCAGTTCCACCGCCCGGCGAATCGGTTCACCTGCGTGTGCCTGGTTGCCCATCTGTGTCGCGACTTTTGTCTTGCGAGCCAGTTCCGTCAGATACCGCGCTTCGTATACCGTGTGCGTCATCGGTTTCTGCGTGTAGCAGTGTTTGCCCAGGTGCATCGCCCACGCCGTCGCCGGTGCATGCATGTGGTCCGGCGTCGACACGCTGACCATGTCGATGTCCTTGCCCATCTTGTCGAACATCACGCGGAAATCCTTGAACACCTTGGCGCTCGGATACTTGCGAAGTGTTCCGCCGGCCCGCTTGTGATCCACGTCACACAATGCCACCACCGTCGCACCGGCGGCGTCCAGATCTTTGACCTCGCCGGCGCCTTTGCCGCCCACACCGATGCCCGCGTAGTTGATCCGATCGTTCGCCCCAAACACGCTGCTGGGAATGTAGTTGAACGCCAACGCACTGGCGGCGGTCGCCTTGGCGAACTGACGGCGGGTGATTGCGCGACGGGGCGGGTTGAACTGCGTCATCTCAAAGCCTTTCTGAGGATCGTGTGGGTGCTTGGGGTGGAATCGCCCGGCAAGCGAAACGGCCGATTATACCGGTCATGGGTTGCGTTGACGGTGCGGATAGCTGCCGGGAATCGAGGCGAGCCGGCGCGTGTCGTGGTGAGCCATGCCTCGAAAACGTGGTTCCACCCGCGACGACGCATCGCGGCTCGCGGAATTGATCGCGCACCATTGTGAACGTTTCGGCGCGCACAATCATGCATGTCCGGACACAGGGGGTACCTCAGGCCTCCGAATATTGGTCCTAAGTGTCTCAAACACAAGATGTTAAACCCATGTCCGGCCAAAATGTCCGGACGTCCGATCCCTGTTTTTCGCTTCATAACGATGTTTTTGGTGTCCGGAATCGTGTCCGGACGATGTCCGGACATGTCCGGCGGACACGATTTGACCCCCGTTGCGCGCACCAACATCGTCATCAGACACCGCAACAACAGCGTCGTGCCAATCCCCTTCAGAACCCGTATGGAAAACAGGGCTCCAACCGGCACGAGGCTTCCACCACGATGCCTTGGTCGAAGGCGCAACACAGGCCGCGCACGGAATAACGCAGATTGCCCCATCCGGGAAGACATGGACATGCAGTATACCAAATTTAACCCAAACCAGCAAAGGCTTGAGGATCCTTAATATCAGTGATGGGCTGGCTACAGAGCGGAGCAAGGCAAGGTGTTGTCGCGCACAACCAATGCAACAGCGGAAACATTCTCAGACTCCGTGAATACGGCTTGGACGAGAAAACTTCCTCGCTCGCGTCTCGGACTGATGGCTCACTCCATCCAGTCGATCACATCGCCCCCCTACCCGTTTCGGCCTCCTTATCAATCCCCTCTTGCGTACCCATCTTTAACCCCCGCTAAGATGCCCCATCTGAACAAGGCAGTTGCTCATGCGTGATCTTTTCGGCTCCGACAGTGTCACCGGTTATTGCACCAATGTGCACGCCGGCCCCACGCTCAACGACATGTTGGACAACCTGCGCACGCACGCGCTGCCGGTCAAGAAAAAAGTCAGCCCGGACCAACCGATGGGTGTCGGACTCTGGCTGACCGATGTTGCAGCCAAGCAGGTGATCGAACAGAATCGCGTGCAGGAACTGTGGGAGTTTCTCGAAATTCACGGCCTGATGGCGTTCACGTTCAACGGGTTTCCCTTTGGTGACTTTCATCAGCCGGTGGTCAAACATCTGGTCTATCAGCCGCAATGGAACGATCAGGCCCGGTTGGATTACACGATCAATCTCGCGAAGATTCTCGCCCAGTTGTTGCCGGATGATGTCCACGAAGGCAGCATCTCCACGTTGCCGATCGGTTGGCGAAAGACAGTCGAGGACGATGCCAACGCATCGTTTCACGCGGCGCTGAACTTGTGCAAACTGGCAGATGTGTTGACCGAACTCGAAGAGCAGACCGGCAAGCTGATTCACGTCGATCTCGAACCGGAGCCCGGCTGCTACTTGGACACGTCGGATGATGTCGTTGAGTTTTTCAAAGAGGAATTGCTGCTTGCGGCGGAAAGTGAATACCGCGTGCACCGTTACCTGCGGGTGTGTCACGACATCTGTCACAGCGCGGTGATGTTTGAATCACAGGTGGTCGCGCTCAAGCGATACGCCGATGCCGGCATCGCGGTCGGCAAGGTGCAGGTGTCCAACGCCGTGGTTGCGCCGTTTGATCGGCTGGACGACTACGAACGCATTGATGCGCTGCAACAGTTGAAAGCGTTCGCGGAAGATCGCTACCTGCATCAGACCGTGGCGAACGTGAGTGGATCGAAGTTTTATAGCGACCTTCCAGATGCGGTGGCGGAGTACGATGAAAAGCCGCCGCCGCAGGTCGAATGGCGCACGCATTTTCACGTCCCGCTTTATCTCGAACGCTTCGGGCTGCTGGAAACCACGCAGTCAGAGGTGCTCGAATGCCTCGCACGCGTCCGCGAATTGACCGACTGCAATCACTTTGAAGCCGAAACCTATGCGTGGGACGTGCTTCCGACCGAATTGCAGGAAGACACGCTTGCGCACGGCATCGCCAGGGAATTGAACTGGCTGAAAGAACAGGCAGCGAGATTGAACACCTAGCCCCCGGCATGCCGGGGGAAAACCGTCCAATATCAAGAACGCGCTCACCCTCGCTCAACGCGATTCAGCCTGCTCGGACGTGGGAAAAAACAATAGAAAACCCCACCGTTTCCCCAAGTATGCGAGTTGGAGAGATCAGCGAAACACATAACGATTTCCCCCGGCATGCCGGGGGCTATATGGTTTGAATCCGTGACCGAATCTGCTGACCAATCTGAATCACCGACACCGCCGACCACCGCGCAACAAAAACTGCGCGCCTGGCTGGAACTGGCGCGCATCTCGAACCCGCCGACGGTGTGGAGCAATGTGTTGGTGGGTGTTTCAATTGCGCCGCTGGTGTGGATTCCGTACAAAGCGGTGTGGGAGAATACGCCCGCCGCCGACGCCGCCGATCCCTGGCGCATGCTCGAACTGGCGTGGGTGCCGGCGGTCGCCGTTTCCCTTTTCTATATCGCCGGCATGATGCTCAATGATTTGTTCGACCTGAAGATCGATCGGCAGGAACGCCCCGATCGGCCGCTGCCCTCGGGTCGAGTTAATCCGCGCGCCGCGGCGGTGGTCACAGCCTTGCTCTTTGTCATTGGATGGTTGTTGATCGCCGTCTTCTGTTCGATTGGCAAAGACTGGGGGTTGTGGCCTAAACCGCCCATTCTGCTTGTCACCACGTTGCTCATCGCGGCGATCGTGGGTTACAACTGGCTGCACAAAAAGTTCGCCGCGTCGATTGTGATGATGGGTGCGAGCCGATCGCTGGTATACATCACCGCGGCGTGCACGGTGCCATGGTCGTTATCGAACACACACCCCGTGTGGATGCTCGCCGTCGTGCTCGGTCTCTACACCATCGGCATCACCGTCATCGCGCGCGGCGAAACGAAAGACCGGATCGACCAGCGCAAGTGGCTCGCCGTGCTGATGCCGATCGCTGGGCTTGCGATGATCGCGGTGGTGCGTCCGCCGACGTTGATCTGGGCGGCGTCAGCCGGGCTGGCGCTGTGCTTCTGGTTGGCGCCGACGTTTCGCTACGTGTTCGCCAAGCCGCCGCAAACCGTCAAGGCGGTGCTCACCTGGCTTTCAGGCATGTGCCTGGTGGATGCGTATTTTTTGACGTTGCTGAACCAGCCGATCCTCGCCCTGATCGCTGGCGGATGTTTCCTGCTGACCGCGTGGGGGCATCGGCACATCCTGGGTACATAGCAATCATGTGAAGAAACTGCGTTTGCCAATGATTCATTCGTATGATGCGCCCTTTGCAAATCCAAAATCCGAAATCGCAAATCCGAAATGCCAACCTCCACCGCCCTCATCCTCATCGTCGGTCTGACCGAATCGCTCATCGGCGATGACTGCCCGCGCATCCGCGACTATGCCAAAGCCGGTTCGCTGCGGCAACTCAAACCCGTGTTGCCTGCCGTCACGACTACGGTGCAAAGTTCCATGCTCACCGGCGCGACGCCTTCCGAGCACGGCATCGTCGGCAACGGGTGGTACAACCGCGAGATGGCGGAGGTGCAGTTCTGGAAACAGTCGAACCGTCTCGTGCAACGTGAAAAAGTATGGGAAACCGCCCGGCAGCGCGATTCTTCGGTCACCACGCTGAACATGTTCTGGTGGTACAACATGTACAGCACTGCCGACTGGTCCGTGACGCCGCGGCCGATTTACAAAGCCGACGGTCGCAAAATTCCCGATTGCTACAGCAATCCGGCGTCACTGCGCGATCAACTGCAAGCCGAACTCGGCACATTTCCGCTGTTCAACTTCTGGGGGCCGAGAGCTTCCATCAAGTCATCACGATGGATCGCGGATGCTTCAATGATCGCGCACAAGAAGTTTGACCCGACATTGACGCTGATCTATTTGCCGCATCTGGATTACGCATTGCAACAAGTGGGACCGAACCACGAAAAGGCCCGCGAAGCGGTGCGCGAAATCGATGGCGTCGTCGGCGACCTGCTCGATTACTTCGGCAATCGCGGGGTCAACGTCATCCTCGCCAGCGAATACGGCATCGAGGAAGTAGACGACTCGGTGCACATCAACCGCGCCTTGCGTGAAGCCGGCTTGTTGGCGGTGCGCGAAGAGAAAGGCCTGGAGTTACTCGACGCCGGCGCGAGCAAAGCGTTTGCGGTTGCCGACCATCAGATCGCGCACGTGTATTTCGAGCGAACGTGCAGCGCGGCTGAGCAGCAACATGTCGCCGAGCTTTGCGCGAATCTCAAAGGCGTGGAACAGGTGCTCGACAAGCAGGCGCAGCAAACCGTCGGCCTCGCGCACGAACGAAGCGGCGACCTCGTGCTTGTCTCCGATGCGCGACACTGGTTCAGCTACGACTACTGGCTCGACGACCGCCGCGCGCCCGACTTCGCCCGCACCGTCGACATCCACCGCAAGCCCGGTTACGACCCTTGCGAACTCTTCCTCGATCCGCACCTGCTCTCGCCCCAAATGCGTGTGATGTGGCGACTGTTCCAGAAAAAAATCCTGCAACAGCGCGCGTTGATTGATGTGATTCCACTGGACACGAAACTCGTACGCGGCTCGCACGGCCGCATCGATCAGGCGAAGGAGATGATGCCGGTGTTGATCACGCCGGAGGCGGTGAACGTGAACAATGATGCGGATGCGTTGTCTTGCACGGCGATGCGGGATTTGATTCTCAACTCTGTTCTTGATGAGTAGCGAGTTATTTCGAAGGGGCGGTGCGCCCATTGACGTCCTTCAAGAACTCTTTTTCTCGGGCGTCACTCAACAATGCGTGAGTGGATCCACCCTCAAGTCGCGCTCGAAGGTATTGCAACATGGCGTCGTTTTCCTGCTGTTGATAGAACAAAGCCATGGCCCACCAGAACTTGATGCCGGGGTGTTGGATCGTGCTGAAGTTGTCTCGAGCGAACACTTGGTGGTCTGGAACTTGACTCAACTGATTGAAAAGTGCCCAATACTTTAGCCAAGTCTCTTCTTCGCGCGGTTGGTAACCTCGTTCTTCCTGTTCGTAAAGCACACGAAAGTCGTTCTGCGTCAACGCGAAGATTATTGGCAAGTCATTCTTCATGGCAGCGATTGACTCCTCCGGGAAATACTCGCCGGATATGTCCAGATTCTCTATCTTCTTGATGGTCGCAATTCGATCGTTTTGCGGTATTGTTTGATCGTTCGCGCAGCCGTAAATCGCTGTGAGAAAAGCAACACTGAAAGCGCATAAACGCAAACACAATCGAACCTGAGAATGTGGTTTCATTCCGGCATCCCTATTAATTGTGATTTGAAACGTGTTGAATCAATGCGATTGCCGCCACTTCAACTTCACTGTTTCCCCATGCTGTTTGTGTTTCTTATCCAGCGCATTCAGCGTAATCGCCGCACCATCCTTCTCCAGCGCGACATTCAACCATCCATTCGGCCGCGATCTGTTGAACACGTACGCCACCGGCGGTTGATTCACCATGTGCAGATCCTTCTCCTTGCTGACATGCCAATTGTGGCTGTGGCCGAAGAAGTAGGCTTTGACCTGCGGGCGTGAGAGCAGCACCTCGAGCATGGCGTCGGTGTCAATCAATGCGTGCCTGGTGTTGGGGTTCCCTTTTTCGAGATTGTGATGGCCGACCACCAGCGCGGGTTTGTCCTTGCGTTCATCGAGCGCGGCGGCAAGCCACTTCAACTGGTCTTCGCCGAGCTTGCCCGGTGTTTTGTTGACGAGGTTGAGCGTGTCGAGCAGGAACCAGTTGGCGCGAGGCGCTTCGATGATCGCCACGTGTTTGTCTGCGACGGGATTGTCTTTCTTGTCTTCAATGCCGAGTGCGTTCCACACGTTGGTGCGATCGTCGTGATTGCCAAGCGTCAGGTGCACGTCGTAGCCGGCGGCGCGCATGGGTTTGAGCAGCTCGAGCAGGACGGTGTAGTCGCCCTGTTCTCCGCGTGTCAGCGCGCAATCACCGTTGATGAACAGGTGTGACGGTCGCGGGTTCTGCGCGATCAGTTCTTTGCCGACAGCCGTCAAGTGTTCCGCAAGGTGGGCGCCGCGCACGATGCGCTTGGGGTCTTTGGAAATGTGTGTGTCAGCCAGCAGCGCGAACGCGTGCGCATCCGTCTTCGCCAACTTGACCGACCTGCCGAGCAGCGGGGACGATGTCAGCAGCCCGGCGCCGGCCGCGGCGGACGTGATGAATCGTCGGCGAGAAACAGTCGATAAATGGATTGGCATGACGTGAACTCCCAGGATTATCGTGGGGCCTGAACACCAAGTGTTATGGTAACCGTCAACCCATCAAAGGCGCGACCATCGGCTGCAATCCAACCGACAGACACGGAACGGGTTAGTCATGAGGATGGAATCGGTACACGATTGAATGAGCAGGTTTTCCACCATCAACCGTGGGTTACCCCCAATTCTGGCCCAGAAAAGGGTTGTCATCCGATAACCTCAGCAGTATGATTCAGGCAGTTGGGATCGAAAGAGCAGATCGCAGGGGGCCCGGGCCGGGATCAGTGATCAGTCTGGTTCGACACGGATCGAATAGGGATCGAAAGTCGGTCGATCACTGCATTCGGCTCAAACAGTTGTCAGACACACGCGGCATCGTTGCATCGGCGACGGTCTGTCCTGAACAGGTTGTCGTTCGCCCCAAACGATCCGATGCCACAGATGGGGACAGCAGCACATGGCGGAGACGCCGCAGTTCGCACCGGGTGATGTTGTGGTTCACACCGTTCGTCCGGAGTGGGGCGAAGGCATTGTGGGTCGCGCGCAACTCATCCAACATGAAGGTAAAAACGCCCAGCGGCTGGAAGTGAAGTTCACCCACAAAGGCCGTATCACCCTCAACACCGCGATGGCGCCGCTCATGCTTAAAAGCGAACGCGACGCCGCACGGGCAAGATCAAGCCGGGCCGAACAAGAGAAGAGCGGGAAGCACGACATGAACAACGGAAACGGCAAAGATCCTCACAACTCCCATACCCCAACCGGGCCGAACAACCCCTCCAGCCCCTCCAGCAAGGATGCAGGAAAACCCATGAGAAACGACACCAACACATTGCAAGCGAGCAAGAACCACGGCGGCGGTTGGCTCGCCGAACTCGAAGCCAAGGCCGCCGGCAACGGTACCGGCAACGGCGAAGAACTTCGCCAACTGCCCGATGCCTTGTCCGACCCGTTCCTCACACTTGAGCAACGCGTCGAAGCCGCGCTCGACACCTACCGCTTCACCACCGAAGCCCGATCACTGATCGAATGGGCCATCGGCCAAACCGGCCTCGACGACCCCATGTCCCGTTACACCCGCCACGAACTCGAACAAGGCTTCGACTGGTTCTGCCGTGACCGTGACCTGCAACTGAAGGAACTGGTTCGCGAAGCCAAATCCCGAGGCCGACAGGACATGCTCGACGGCCTGCGCAAACGCATCCAACTGCCCGCCGCCGTCAGCGCGCTGGACAAGGCGCGCAATTCGGTGTGAAGGTTGCGCCAGTCGTGCGTTAATTCCATTGCCATTCGATCGCGTCGTCGCCGTTCATGCAGCGAATGAGGAATCCTTCGTCTGTGCGTTCGTAGTAAACCGGTCCACCGGTGAACGGGTCGGTTAGCGGTGGCACGGTGGATTCATCGAGCCCATCGGGGTACGCGCTGTGCTTTTGCCGGTAGATACGCAAATCGATCGCCAGCAGTGCCAACACCTTTCTTGCGACTGCGTCGGCGAGGTCGGGATCGGACAACACTTTTTGGTTCGGGGAAAGGGAAGCGTACTGCTCTGCGTCGGCGCGGAACTGCGCCACGATTTCGGCGTGATAGTGACGGACAAAATGCCGGCGCAAGAAGTTGAAATCGTTCGGCGGCGGTCCGTTCACGACATCATCGATATGCCCGCTTCCTGTGATCACGATCAGGTCCCCGTGCCGGTCGATATGGTCCGGTTCGGCGAACAGCGGCCGCAGGGGTTCGCAGGTGGCGTCAAGGTTGTAGAAAATGTCCTGCACCGCGTGCCACCAGTGGCCCTGAATGGTCATGCTTGCGTGGTGGGCGACGGAGTAGGGATGGTCCGCCAGACGGTTCGACAGGATCATGCCGCATCGGATTTCTTCGATCGCTTCGTCGTATCGGCCGTGCAAGGCCAGGTGAATCGCCCGCTTTAACATCAATCTGCAAAGCAAAATACATTCCCAACCGACCGGCTTGGCTTGCGCGCTTTGAATCGCCACGATGCCGGCGTTGTAATCGACCGGCCATCGGCAACCGGGTCGGTCCGCCGCCTTTCGCACCAGTTCCATCGCCGGCTCAAATTCTTTGAGCAGGCGCTCGTTTGCGCCGGACCGATCAACCGTGCGGCCGGTCAGAATGTTGAAATCCTCTTGACGATCCGGGTCTTCGAACACCCGGATTGCTTTGAACGCCTGCGCGTACAACACCGCAGCGTTGTCTTCATCTGCCAGCAGCGGCGGGGCTAGATCGGCGAAGTCATCACTGCCGCCAAGGCTTTGCCACTTGCTCAGCTCGTTGCCGTATGAAATCCGTCCCGGCACATCGAAGCCGACCACGACGAACACCGCCGCCAAGGGAATGACGATCAGGAGAAAAACGATCACGCGACGCATGAGAAAGTTCCCGGGACATCACAGAGGCAAGGTCAATGCCGCAGTCAGATGGAAGGGTTGGACGTCATCAACAGGACGAGGAGATCCGGGCCTGCTTCACAGCATCCATACGTCACTTTGATTGAGTTGGTTTTTTCTTGCCGCCGGCGTTGGCTTCTTCTTCAATCTCGCCCGGGTTCGGCTTGCGGAGCAGGACGCGGTCGCCTTGCTTGAGCCCGGTGGTGATTTCGACGTAAATCTCGCTGGCGCGGCCGATGGTGACCGGTTGGCGTTTGACGCGGTTGCCGTCGGCGGGGACGTAGACGAAGCGTTGTTTGCCTTCGGTGTAGACGGCGTGGATGGGCACCGCCAGCGCGCCTTCGACGCGGCCGATGTAAATCTCACCGGCGCAGCGCATGCCTGGTTTGATCGCCAGTCGACTGCCCTGCCCGTTGCCGCTGGTGACGACGACGTTTTCGCGTGTGGATGGTTGGCCGGTGGTGGTGGACGGACCGGCTTTGCCTTTCATGCGTTTGGGCCCATCGGGTCGTTTGCCTTTGCGGGGTTGTTGCATGGCGACGAATTGGGTGTCGCGTTTGCCGGGCCGGGACGCGCTGGGCTTTTGGCCGTCCTGCCGCGTTTGCGCATCGTCGATGGATTTGCCGTTCTGTTGTTTGAATCGCTTGCGTTTTTCGTCGGTCGGCTTGCGTTGGGCGTCCTTATCGGTGTTGGGATCGTCTCCGACGTTTTTGGCGCGGGCTTTAAGCAACTCTGCCAGTTCGTCGTTGATGTTCGGCGGCAGATCCACGCGCACTTCGTACTGCCGCACGTCCGGGTTCCAGTAGCTGGCGTTGTCCGCCATGACCGACACGTTGCCGATCGTGCCTTCGATCGGCACATCCTTGAGCGCGTTGATACGAATGGCGACCTTCTGACCCACTTTGACCTGCGGCAGACGCGACTCGTTGACCTTCAGGTTGGCGATCATGTTCGTCGTGTCGGGCAGCAGGATGATCGACTGGTTGAAGATCACCTCGGAACCCTGCATGATCGGTTCAGTGCGCCGGTAGCGCGAGGAGCCGACGCTGGAGGCGTAGACGACCAGCCCGTCGGTGGGTGCGCGGACAGTGGTCAGTTCGAGTTGTTCTTTCAGTTTGGCCAGGCTTTCCTCGCGAAGTTCACGGGTGCGCACCGCACTTTCGTATGCGTTGGTCGACTTGGCGAGGTTCGCGGCATTCTTGCGAATGGTGCGTTGCAGCGCGGCGTTGGCCTGCTCGACATCGGAGTTGAACTTCTTCTCTTCCTGCGGCAGCGTGTAGTCGTTGTAAACCGTGATCGCCAACTCCGCGGTCTTTACCGCCGCCTCGGCTTTCTTGAGCTTCAACCGGTCGTCGTCCAGTTCGCTCTTGCTGATGAACTGTTCTTCAAAGAGCTTTTCCGCTTCCTCCGCGGTACGCTTGGCGATGACCAGGTTGTCGCGGGCTTCGACCAGATTGATGTTCAGTTCGCTGGTCTTTTCCTTGACGGTGCCGTTGCGCCACTTGGCCAGTTCGAGTTCCGCCAGCGCGAGTTTCACTTCGTCCGCCTTGCGCAAACTTTCAGCTTCACTCTTGTCGATCGCCAGGGTTTCTTTCGCGCTGACTTCATCCGTCTTTGCTTTTTCGACGGCGAGTTCCTGTTGCTCGATCTTGTCACGGATTTCATCGTCGGCGAGTTTGACGATGGGGTCGCCCTGACTGACGGTGACGCCTTCATCGACGATCTCAATGATCGAGACGCGGCCTTCGACCTGGCTTTTGACCTTCACCTGGTCGCGGGCATTCAGTTCGCCTGACGCGACGATGGTGATGTCGTAATCGATGGGTTGAACCTCGTGCCAATCGGGTTCGTTGTTGGCTGAGGCGTTGTCGTCGGTTGTTTTGTCGCCGAACTTGTTGACGCCCCAGAAGACAGCGATGGCGGCGGTGGCCAGGAAAGTGAGGCCGACGATCGCGGCGGTCGCCCCACCGCGGCGGACGAAGCGGTCGGAATACCGGGTGCG
>JANQKH010000257.1 GCA_028281215.1 Phycisphaeraceae bacterium
AAGCTGTCCTGCTGGTCAGCAGTTACCTGCCGGAACTGCTCGGCGTGTGCGATCGCATCGCGGTCATGCATCGCGGCGTTCTCGGTCAGGCCAGGCCGACCGCAGCATGGTCGGAACACACGTTGATGTTGGAAGCAACGGGGCAAAGTGAATCGATCGGGTCGGCGTGACTCAATCATCGACGCCGGACAGCGAACCCGGCCGACCGGTCAGTTTCGTTTTCGCTTGAACGATGTCGCCCGTGACGTGGCGGTAATACTTCAATGTGATTTCGTCGCCGACCTCTTTATCTTTGATCATCTTGACCAAGCCGTTGAAGTTGTCCACCTTTTTGCCGTCGATGAGAATGATGATGTCGTTGGTTTGCACGCCGGCCTTGTCCGCGCCGGAGTCGGGCACAACACTGGTGACGATCATGCCAGTCGTGCTGAAGTCGCCGCCGACGCCGAGGAATGCCTTGCCAAACAGGTGAATCGGCACGCCGGGCATTTGTTTGCGAAGCTTGGCGACCGCAGCCTCGCTGACGCCGGACGACGCTTCGATGGAGATGCGATCCATCTGCGTCAGCCGCGCGACGTAACCGAGCCCTGCGTCACCACCTTTCCAATCGGCGTCGAGTTTTAGGTAGGTTTCGAGGACAATCTTGCCACCCAGTTTCGTCACCGCGTCGAACGCGCGAGCCCCGCGCTGCTGATCAAGCGTAGCAATAATCTTCGCCGCCCGTTGCCTGGCACCCGGGTGGTCCGAAACCGACAGTTCACGCAATGCTTTTTCGGCGGCGGCGATCTCTTCAAAGTCCAGCCGCAGCGCCATCTCATTCAAAATGTAAATCGAGCGCCACGACACCTCCGAGCTGCCCTGGACCGCCGCGGCTTTTAACTGCAAAATGACCGGCTTACCCAGATAAAGCAACTCCGTAACCGCCGCCTCGCGCTCGGCGAACTTGTCGCTATCCAATTTCCGAATGATCTTGCCGATCTCCGCCTGCGTAACCGGCCGCTTGATTCTCACCGGTTCCAGCGGCGAGGGTTTCGAATTGCCTGTATCGCTTGCGCCGCCTGCATCAGAAATTTCGCGAACCAGCGCCGGTTCACCGGCATGCACCAAAACCGCACACCAATCCGACCATCCCACATAAGCCACCGCGGCAATGGCCATCGGTATCCAACTTGTGCGTGATGTGCGTGGACTGGGCGTCATCGGCAAAAACACTCCGCCCCTGGAGGAACTTCGTGGACTGCAAGTGTATCGGGTATGCCCTCGAAAGTGAAAAAATTTTCGTGATTACGCCGACAGGATGTGTTTCAACGCCGACAACACCAGTTCGACGTTGCGTCGGGTCGCACTGTGGCCCATCAGGCCGATGCGCCACGCTTTGCCCTTGAACGCACCAAGCCCCGCGCCGATTTCGATGCCATAGTCCGCCAACAGCGCCTTGCGCACCTCGGCGTCGTCCGTGCTGTCGGGAATACTCACCGCGTTGAGCATCGGCAGGCCGTGCCCTTCCTGGCTGACGTAGTTGATGCCAAGTTCCGCCAAACCGTCGCGAAGCAGTTTATGCATCGAACGATGCCGGGCAAAGCGTGGGTCGAGCCCTTCTTCGAGCACGATGTCAAGCGATTCGTCCAGCGCGTAAAGCATGTTGATCGGCGCGGTGTGATGGTATGCCCGGCTGTCGCCCCAATAGTTGCGCAGCATGGTCAGGTCGAGGTACCAGCTTTGCACTTTCGATTTGCGGCCGTCCAGTTTCTCCATCGCGCGCGGCGAAAAGGTCACCGGACTTAATCCGGGCGGGCACGACAAACACTTCTGCGTGCCGCTGTACGCCGCGTCGATCGCCCATTCATCGATCAACACCGGCGCGCCGCCAAGGCTGGTCACGCAATCCACCAGTAACAACGCACCACGTTCGCGCACCGCGGCGCCGATGCCTTCCAGCGGCTGGTGTGCGCCGGTGGATGTTTCGGCGTGAACCAACGCGACGTGATCGGGTTTGAACGCGTCAACGGCCTCGATGATCTGCTCTTTGGTGAACACCCGCCCCCACGGGATTTCAATTTTTTCAACGACCGCCCCGCAGCGCTCAGCCGTATCCGCCATGCGTCCGCCGAACACGCCGTTGACGCCGACGAGAAAACGATCGCCCGGCTCGACCAGGTTAGCGATCATCGTCTCCATCCCCGCTGAACCCGTGCCGCTGATCGCGAGCGTCATTTCGTTGCGGGTCTGAAACACCTGCTGCAACTTCCCGCGAATGGCGTCCATCAGTTGCAGGAAAACCGGGTCCAGGTGACCGATCGTCGGCCGACCCAGCGCCTCCAGCACCCGCGCGGGCACATCACTTGGACCAGGACCAAGCAACACACGTTCAGGAATGGCAAGACTCATGCGGCGAATGGTAGCAAAGTGCAAGGTGGAAGTGATGAAACGATCAGCAACGATGCCTCATCCCGTTTTTGCGGGCGCCGCAGATCGCCGCTCCCATTCAAAGTGATACGCAATCACCCGCTGACTTTCAACGTACAATTCCGCGCATGGCAAACGACACGCAACGTATCGAACAACTCCGGGCGGACATCAACCGACACAATCGGTTGTATTACGTGGACGCATCGCCCCAAATCAGTGACAAGGCGTTTGACGAATTGCTCAAGGAACTTGAAGCGCTGGAGGCGAAACATCCAGAGTTAATCACGCCGGACTCGCCGACGCAGCGCGTGGGCGGCGAGCCAATCGCCGGATTCAATACTGTCGCCCATGCCCGGCCGATGCTGAGCATCGACAACACATACGATCGCGACGACCTGAACGCATGGCATCAGCGCGTGCTCAAAGGACTGGACATCGAAGCGTCGGACGTGAACTACCTGGCGGAACCCAAAATCGACGGCGTGGCGGTCAACCTGCGGTACGAAAACGGGCAACTCACGCTCGCCACCAGCCGCGGCGACGGTCAGCGCGGCGACGACATCACGCAGAACGTCCGCACCATCAACGCCATTCCTTTGAAACTGCACAGCGAAAAGGATGACATCCCGGCAATCGTCGAAGTGCGCGGTGAAATCGTCATCCCCGACGATGAATTCGTTCGCATCAACGAGCAACGCGCCGAAGCCGGCGAAGAACGGTACGCCAACCCGCGCAACCTGACGGCCGGCACACTCAAGCAGCTCGACTCCAAACTTGTTGCCCAACGCCGCATGCTTTTTTTCGCACACGGTATCGGTGAAATCGAACCCGATACGTTCACGCTTTACAGCGATTTCCTTCAGGCGATCCGCCAATGGGGCTTGCCCACGAATCCGTTGACGCAGGTCTGCGCCACCATCGACGACGTGTGGCAAACGATCGAAGCGTTTGACGCCCAACGCCGGAAACTTCAATACGGCGTCGACGGCGTGGTGGTGAAAGTGAATGACCGGCAGCAACAGGAAACGCTCGGCGTGCGATCCAAATCGCCCCGTTGGTGCATTGCTTACAAATATGCCGCGGAACAGGCGACGACCAAACTGCTACGCGTCGACTGGCAGGTCGGGAAAACCGGCAGGCTGACACCGCGTGCAACCATGGAGCCGGTGTTCCTCGCCGGCACCACCGTCCAACATGCGACGTTGCATAACTACGATGAGATCGAACGCAAGGACATTCACATCGGCGACACCGTGGTGATCGAAAAAGCCGGCGAAATCATCCCGCAGGTGATCTCCGTCAACGCCGAAGCGCGCGACAAGAGCGCCAAGCGCATCGAACCACCCACACGTTGCCCCAGTTGTGACACCGAGGTGCTGAAAATTGATGAGGAGGTGGACTACCGATGTCAGAATCCGGAGTGCCCTGCACAGTTGCGCGAGCGGCTGATCTGGTTTGCCGGCCGCGACCAGATGGATATCGACGGCCTCGGCGAAAAAGCGATCCACCAACTCGCGGACGCCGGCCTGATCAACTCGTTCGGGGACATTTTCACGCTCAAGGATCAGCGCGAGAAACTGCTTGAACTCGAACGCATGGGCGAGCGGAAGGTCGACAACCTGCTGGCGGGGATTGAAACTGCCAAAGGGCGCGGCCTGCGGCGCGTGCTCGCCGGGCTGGGCATTCGACACATCGGCAGCGGCGGTTCATTGCGACTGGCGCAGGCGTTCGGCGACATTGACGCCCTGCTCGGCGCCGACGAGGACGCCATCGCCGAAGTGGAAGACATCGGCCCGATCACCGCGCAATCGGTGCACGAGTTTCTGCACAGCGACGCCGGCGCCCATGTCATTGATGAACTGAAAGCCGTTGGTGTTGACCTGACCGAACCGAAACTCGCAAAGCCAGAACCGTCCGACGATTCACCCTTCGCCGGCAAGACCGTGGTAATCACCGGCACATTGGAAAAGTTCGGACGCAAGGAATTGTCCACGCAATTGGAATCCCTGGGCGCGAAAGTCAGCGGAAGTGTGTCCAAGAAAACCGACCTGCTCATCGCCGGTGAAAAGGCCGGCAGCAAACTTGACAAGGCTCAATCGCTCGGCGTTGAAATCTGGGATGAAGCGAAACTGATCGAAACGTTGACATGAAAAAAGCCGCACCGGACGAGCGCGGCTTGTGAGTTGATCCATTGCACAAAACCATCAACTGCTCGACTTGCGCGCCTCTTCCACCTTAATGGTGTATTTGGTCTGCGAACCGCGGAGGGCGATGCGGTACTTGCCCGGCGTGGTGCGGGCGCCGGTT
>JANQKH010000280.1 GCA_028281215.1 Phycisphaeraceae bacterium
TCCCATCGAGGAAAAGACATGAAAGCCTCCGACCTCTTCGTTAAATGTCTCGAAAAAGAAGGCATCGAATACATCTATGGCGTGCCCGGCGAAGAAAACGCCGACTTCGTCATGTCGCTCAAAAAGTCCAAGAAGATCAAGTTCATCCTCACCCGCCACGAACAAGGCGGCGCGTTCATGGCTGAAATCTACGGCCGACTCACCGGCAACCCCGCGGGCTGCCTCGGCACGCTCGGTCCCGGCGCCACCAATCTGATCACCGGCGTCGCCGACTCCAACATGGACCGCGCGCCGATGCTCGTCCTCACCGGCCAAGGTGACACTGAGCGTTTACACAAGGAATCGCACCAGGTCATGGACGTGGTCGCGATGTTCCGCCCCGTCACCAAGTGGGCGCAAACGGTCTGGCATCCGGACAACATTCCGGAAATCATCCGCAAAGCGGTTCGTATTTCACGCACGGAAAAACCCGGCGCGACGCTCGTCGAACTGCCCGAAGACATCGCTCACCAACAAACCTCCGCCAAGCCGCTGCCGGTGCGCCGTTTCCGTCGCCCTGTGCCGGACGACAAGATCGTCGATAAGGCGTGGAACCAGATCAAGAAAGCGAAGCGGCCGATCATTCTCGCCGGCAACGGTTGCATCCGTCGCCGCGCCAGCACGCAACTGCGCGAGTTCGCCTCCAAGACCGGCATCGCGGTCATCTCCACCATGATGGCCAAGGGCTGCGTCGACATGGACGACGAAACCTGCCTCTACACCGTCGGCCTCCAGGCGAAGGACTTCCCCGTCCACGCCATCGAGCAGAGCGACCTCGTCATCAGCCTCGGTTATGACATGGTGGAATATCACCCGCGGCTTTGGAACGCCGGCAGTAAGCACAAGATTGTGCATGCCGACTTCATCCCCGCTGAAATCGATCAGGATTATCAGATCGATGTCGAAGTGGTCGGCGACCTGGCGCACACGCTTTGGATGCTCAACCAGCGCGTCGACGCCCACGGCGCGGACAACCTGGACTTCGATCATCGCCACACGCGCAAAGCGCGGCAACTGATGAAAAAAGACCTGTGGCGATATGCGAATGACAAAGCCAAAGGCCGCATCAAGCCGCAGAAAGTGCTCAACGACATTCGGGCCGTGCTCGGTCCGAATGACATCATGATGACCGACGTCGGCGCGCACAAGATGTGGACCGCGCGGTATTACCAGTGTCACGAACCGAATACGTGCTTGATCCCCAACGGCTTCTGCTCGATGGGTTTCGCCCTGCCGGGCGCATTCGCCGCGGCACAGGTTTACCCGGACCGCAACGTCATCGGCGTCGCGGGCGATGCGGCGTTCTTCATGAACGTGCAGGAAATGGAAACCGCCTCCCGTTACGGCCTGAACTTCACCATGTGCGTGTGGGAAGACTGCGAGTACGGCCTGATCAAATGGAAACAGCAAAACCAGTTCAAGGGCGAACACACCGACCTCGCCTTCACCAACCCGGACTGGGTGCCGTTCGCCAAGAGCCTCGGCTGGAACGCCTATAAGTGTGACGACAGCACGAAGCTTCAAGCCACACTCAAGAAGTCGCTCAAAGCCAAGGGCCCGTCGCTGGTCGTCGTCCCGATCGATTACCGCGAGAACATGAAGCTCACCAAACGCATGGGCAATATTGAAGTGTCGATTTAAGCGGACTTGCGCGTTTCCGTCATTCCCGCGCAAATGGGAATCCATGATTCAATCCGTGGATTCCCGCCTGCGCGGGAATGACGGACAAAGCGCGTAACCCTATCCAAGAGGTGCATGATGTTGAAAGAAACCTATCCCTATTACCTCAACAACAAAGCCCATCAACCGAACACCGACCTTGAAGTCACGGACAAGTTCTCCGGGCAGGTTGCATGCCGGGTGGCGATGGGCGACGCGGCGACGATCGATGAAGCGATCGCCGGCAATGTTCGTGCGTTTGAAGAAATGCGCAAAATGCCGAGCTACGCCAAGCAGGACGTGCTCAATCACTGTGTCAAACGATTCGAAGAACGTTTCGAGGAACTGGCCGAGGCGTTGTGCATTGAAGCGGGCAAACCCATCAAAGACGCACGCGGCGAAGTCACGCGATTGATCGACACCTTCCGCATCGCTGCGGAAGAAGCCGTGCGCATCTACGGCGAAGTCCAACCACTCGACATCAGCCCACGCGCCAAGGGTTACACTTCGATGTGGAAGCGTGTGCCGATCGGCCCGTGTTCGTTCATCAGCCCGTTCAACTTTCCGTTGAACCTCGCAGCCCACAAAGTCGCGCCGGCGCTGGCGATCGGGTGTCCGTTCATCCTCAAGCCGGCGAGCATGACGCCGATCGGTTCGATCGTGATCGGTGAAATCCTCGCCGAGACCGACCTGCCCGAAGGCGCGTTCAGCATCCTGCCCTGCAAGCGCGACGGCGCCGACCTGATGACCACGGACGATCGTTTGAAACTGCTCAGCTTCACCGGTTCGCCGGGTGTGGGCTGGGCGCTTAAAGCCAAGGCCGGCAAGAAAAAAGTCGTGCTCGAACTCGGCGGCAACGCGGCCGTCGTGGTCGACAAAGATACGACCGGTGAACGCATGAACGATGCCGTCGAACGCATCATCTTCGGTGCGTTTTACCAGTCCGGCCAAAGCTGCATCAGCGTGCAACGCATCATCATTCACGAAGCGATCTACGACGAGTTCCGCGACAAACTCACCGCCGCGGTGTCCGGTCTGGTCAAAGGTGACCCCAAAGATGAAAACACCTTCATCGGGCCCATGATCAGCGAAAAGGAAGCGACGCGG
>JANQKH010000292.1 GCA_028281215.1 Phycisphaeraceae bacterium
GACTGGTCGCCACCGCTCTTCTCCGGAGCGTAAATGGTGTCGTCTTGGTTGGTGACCATGACTTCGAAGTCTCCGCCGAACCGGTCGATCACTTTGGAAACCCACTCATTCGGCTGAACAACCGCAAGAATCAATCCCGCCGACTCACCTTCCACTTGGATGGGTACGAATGCCAGAGCGCCGCGACCGGACTGCACCAGGTCGACCATTCGACTCAGCGCCGGTTGGCCGGTTTCACGTGCGCGTTGAAGTGCTTCGACTCGTCGCCCTTCGAAAGTCAACTCCAATCCGACGGCTGGTTCATTGCCCTTGAGTGGAACCACCCAGCGAACGATGTTATCAGCGTCGACCCACTCCATCGCGACGATTTCAGAATGGTGATCGATGTACTGTTTGGCATCGGCCATCCAGTGAGCCTTGGGCGTACCGCCGGCGGTTTCCCATCGCCGCGCCATGCGTTGCAAAGCACCAAACGTCTCACCGGTTTGCAAACTCAGTAACTGCGACAACGATTCCGCCTTGTCGCGCGCCGCCTGAGCGATCGACTCTGACTCCACGCCGCGCACCTGATGCCAGAACACGAATGAGAGAATCAGCACCGCCACCGGCAGCAAGCAGGCCAGGCGAAAGAACGGGCCCTTGTGTGGTGTGTCGATCTGGGCGGTTGATTGGTTCATGGTGAAGGGGTGCCGGGCACGTTATCGGATGTTCGGTCCGTAAGGCCATCAACTGATCGCCAGAATCGAACAACCATCACCGCACCATTCTATATATGGCATCGGTCATGCTACCGGTTCCTGCTATCCCCTTTTGGAACTATTTGAACGCCATATGGGCACCCGGCCTGACCATTCAGGTGGTTCACGCGGCGAAGACACCATCTTGTACGGCTGAGCGAATCCGCCGACACCAATGAGAAGTCGCGTGCCAATGGGTATGATGACGGGTCTGGCTTTGGTCACCGCGATGGTGAGCCGAATCGGTCGTGCCGGCTCGGCATTCAGTTGGGTTGGGTCTTTATGAACGATGTACCTACGACCATTTCGCTTGCGGTGTTGACGTTGATCGCGCTGATCGCCGGCGTGTTGGCGTTGATCTCATACCGCTCGAAGGGCGGCAAGGACGATCCGCCGCGGTACAGCCGACCCATCATGTTGCTGACCGGGCTTTGCCTCGTCGGCGGGGCGGGTGTGTTTGTCTATCGGTTGCTTGAGATTCACCAGCAATGGCAGCCCCTTCAAGCTCACGTGGATGGTTTGCTGTTGATTGCGTCGCTTTTGGCGGGCATGATCCTTTACCTTCAGGGCATCGCCCACGTGCGTGGGTTCAGTGTGTTCGCCTTGCCCATGCTCGCGCTGATTTTTGCCTGGGCCATTTGCGCCAGTTCCTGGACGTTTGAACCGTTCGGCGATATCGACTCGGTGTGGAAAGCGTTTCACCTCGGGTCCGTTTATGCCGGCATGTTGTTCTTTGCCGTCGGTGCGATCGCGGGCGGCATGTACCTGTTCGTACAACGTCGATTGCGCAAACCACAGCCTGGGACGACCACGCGACCGCTGGCCAGCCTGGAAACCATCGAACGGCTGATCATTCGCGCCGCGGCGATCGGCTTCTCGCTGCTCACTATCGGGTTGATCACCGGGCTGGTCATCGTGACTTCGGACCCGGAATCCAAACTCGGGCCGAGTTGGTGGTACTCGCCCAAGGTGGTGCTCTCGGCGGTGGTCTGGTTGATCTACGCCTTGGTGATGAACGTGAAATACACGACGCATTTCCGCGGTGCCCGCGCCGCCTGGTTGAGCATCACAGGCTTGGTCCTGTTGCTGGCGACATTCGGCATCGCGACCGCGCTGGGTTCAGATGATAAGAACACCCCGGCGGAAAACACCTTGCAGACGACGCCGACGCGTCAGCCATCCTTCACCACGGAGGTGATGTGATGCGCCTGCTCATGCTTAGCATCAGCCACCGCACGGCGTCGGTGGAACTGCGAGAAAAACTCGCCCTGAGCGGTGAGGCGGTCGATCAGGCGATGCGACAACTGCGGCAGCGTTACCCGGCATGCGAGGCGGTTTTGCTTTCCACCTGCAACCGCACGGAGATTTACGTGGCCCGCCCGTCGCATGAAGCGCCGACGTTTGCCGACCTGGATACGTTTTTGGCCGAGTTGAGCAACGTGGACGTTGAGGTTGTCACATCCGCCGCCGTGCATCGCGAGCAGGATCAGGCGGTCAATCAATTGTTCCGCGTGGCGACGGGATTGGAATCGATGGTGCTTGGCGAGCCGCAGATTCTCGGTCAGGTTAAGCGGGCGTACGAACAGGCGACGCAAAGCGAAACGGTCGGGCCTGTGCTGCACCTGGTCTTTCAGCAGGCGATCACGATCGCCAAGCAGGTGCGCAACGCATCGGGCATCGATGAAGGGCGCGTGTCGGTGGGTTCCGTTGCCGTCGATTCGGTGCGCCAGGTGTTCGACCACTTTGATGACAAAACGATCGTGGCGATTGGCGCCGGCGACATGGCGAAACTGACGTTGCGCCACCTGCAAAAACTCAATCCAAAAAAACTGTGGCTGACCAACCGGTCGCGCGAGCGCGCTGAAGCGCTGGCGAACTACCTCGACTTGCATCACCCGGCCGGTGGCGTACGGCCGTTTGATGACCTCGAAGCTTTGCTCGTCGAAGCCGACATTGTCGTGACGTCCACCGGCAGTGTGGAGCCGATCATTGATGTGAACCGTTTTCGACCTCTGATCCGCAAACGGCGCGCTCGGCCGATTTTCATTGTCGACATCGCCGTACCCCGCGATGTGGAGCCGAAGGTCGGACAGTTGACCAACGTGTTCCTGCGCAA
>JANQKH010000340.1 GCA_028281215.1 Phycisphaeraceae bacterium
CTGTAGGGGCCATGGTTGTGGTTCAGATCTATCTTCACCAGCGCGGCGGCGACGGGATGATTCGGATGCGATTGGACGATTCGGTCGGCGAGCTTCGGCACGACCTCGCGCAGGATCGCGTCCACTTTTTCCACCTGTGCTTCGTCCCAATCCAACTCCGCCTTGGTGACGCGCAGCGGTTGCCACGCTTCGGCGAGCGAGGTGGCGTTCGCGCCGGCTTTGCGCTCAAGCATGAGGTGGCGATCGATCAACTTGCGCAACGCCTGATCGTGGTAGTCGTGTTCCAGGTCGTCGGTCGGATACAGATGCAGCCGCTCAAGTGAAAGCTCAACCGCGCGCTTGAACTGTTTTGCAGCGACGGCATTGCGAATAGCGCGTTCGATCAACTCCGCCCGGGTCACCTGCGCGGCGTCGCTCAACCGCACCGCCTGTTCCAACGTTTTGCCAGCGTCGGTGCGCGGCGTTGCGGCGGCAGGCTTCTTCGCGCTGTCTTTGTCCGGCGCCGCCCACGCGGGGATGTCGGTAAAACCAATAAGCAGGCCGACGAAACAGACAGCACAAATGAGGTGACGCATCGAAGCCTCCTGTGAGTCAATGAATTGTGGCGACGCGGTAGGGAAAGCTGGGCTCGGTCCGGTCGGGTGACCAACCATGCAATCAAGCGTAGCCGACGAATAGTCCGTTGTCACGAGTCGGGATAAAAAGATGAGGCGATCGGGTCGGCGAAGAGTGAATTGCGGTGATGTCAACGTTCAAATGTTGTGATCCGGCGGTTCGAGAATCTTGCGGACCTCGTTGCCGTCGGGGACGAACCAGCCGTGACCGGTGGTGGCGATGGCGCCGTTGGATTGCTCGGCGAGTTTGGCTGCGGCGGCAATGACCAGAGGCCAGCCCATGTTGTCGCGCTCGTAGCCGTAGAGAAAGCCGACACCGTCGGCGGCGGCGGCGAAAAGTTCGGCTTCAAGTTGTTGTTGTTTGGGCGGACGGTTGCCACTGTATTCTTGGCGGATTCGGATCTGGTCCGGCAATTCTTTCCCGAAGTGATACGCGCGGATCGGGTAACGCATGCGCGGCCGCCAGCGAAAGACCAGTTCACCGTCATCCGATGTCTCGATGCGCAAGCGCTCAAGCACGGCGTTCGGTTCCTTTTCTTGTTCGGGGCAAAACAGGTAGGTCAACAGGGAAAGACGTTGTTCAATTCCCGCTTGGACGGCATCGGCGTCCAACTCGATGGTCGATGGTGCGAACACGCTGACGGGTGGGATATACATGGCGATGACGGAGTGTATCGTGGATAGGTTTCGGCGCGGTGTAATAGATTGATGGCTGGTGTTAAAAAACAGACCCGCCGGTGCGCCACTGCCGGGGGTCTGTTCGCCAATGTATTTGATTGTGGCCATCAAGGGTGAATGACGCGGGGCGATATGGGACTTGCAGCATGATGCAAAGTCATGCCGGCCAGTGATTATTCAGCGCTGGGGCAGTCGCCGGGTTCCATGGAGTAGAAGAATTCTTCCTGCACGATCTTGCCGTCCTTGACGGTGTAGAGCGCGACTTCTTCCATTTGCATGCGCTGGTTCATTGGTTTGTTGGTGACATCAAAACTGAAGAGCACGGCAAATCGCTCTTCACCATGAGGAAAGGGGCCCTTGGCTTCGCCGGAGTGGACTTCATGGTTTTCGTACCACCACTGGTTCTTGCCGCGGATGGCGTCGATGCCTTCCTGCCGGGCGGGCATGTCGCCCATGGCGCAGGGTTCGATGGAAACGATGTCGGGCGAGTAAAGGGTGTTGATCGCCTCCATGCCGTTGCCATCGTTGCAGAATTGGACAAGTTGTTCGCCGATGGACTGTGCGGTTGCGGTGCTCATATGAAAACTCCTTGAAAAAGAGGGTAAATGATTGAAGTTGTGGCGGCCGGTGGGTTACGACGCGGCATTACTATTCTGATCGCGTTAACCAATTTAATGATGATGCTTGTGTGTGACGGTTGCATGTCATACCGGTGAACAGCTGGTGATATTCCCGGTTTGGGCCAACACTCTACATTCGTAATCTGTTCGGATCAAGGGATATTCCCGGGATGTGGAAAAGTTTTGGAAATTGTTTGGTATCACGATCAAAAAAGCGTCGTTGGCGGTAGGGGCCGAGCAGGTGACGTTTTGGTGGGTTTTGTGATCGGCTGAGGGGGGCAGCAATGGGTGGCATTGGGGGCAAGTTTCCAGGGACTTGACATGAGAACATATTATCAACAGCTTGTTTTGCGAATGATAAATCATTATCATACAAATCAGCAATACAGCCCATGGCTCGACAAACAAGGATTTCATCATGTCAAATCGAATCGCTTCCATTGCCGTTTCCATCGTTGCTTCTGTCTTTTTGCTGTTGACTCTTGCTGGACCGGCTCTTGCCGAGCCGGAGCAGGATCATGACCAGAACCATCATCACACCGATCCGCATGCCGGGCACGGCCACACCGATGCGTTGCACTTTCTTCATCCGTTGGTGACCGAGAGCCCGCTCCCGGAGAACGAAGCCCGGCTCGAGTTCAGCTATGAAAACTTGACCGCTGACGAAGGCGACGCCTTCACTTTGACGGGGACGATTGAGTTGGCCCCGGTGCGGTGGTTCAGTGTGGAAATCTCAGCGCCGCTGGTGCATCTGGAGCCGGACGCGGGTTCGAGCGAAACCCGGTTGGGTGATGTTGGCATCGGGATCAAGTTCGCCAGTTTCGCTTTCGAGGAGCAAGGGATCCTCCTCGCCGTGG
>JANQKH010000361.1 GCA_028281215.1 Phycisphaeraceae bacterium
AGCAACGTGGCGACGGCGACTTCCAGAGCCGCGCTGCTTGACAAGCCGCCACCGGCCGGCACGTCCGACACGATCACCGCGTCGAATGCCGGTCGAGGCCAATGCACGTCAGTCTTATCAGTGATGTCTGCAAAGCCCGCCACGACGCCGCGCACGTAGTTCGACCACGCCGGCTCGCCCGATTCAATAGGCTGCCCCATCGCCAGTTCAAACGATTGATCCTGGTGCACACTATGCCACCGGCACTTCACATCATCGCGCGGTGATGCGGCGATGACCACATGCCGATCGATCGCCAACGGCAACACGCAACCGTCGTTGTAATCGACATGCTCGCCGATCAAGTTCACACGCCCCGGTGCGACAGCGATCCACGTCGCCTTGCGATCGGCGAACCGTTCAAGTTCAGCACGCGCTTGTTTCACCAGCGATGACAGCGACATTGCGGAATTGTAAGCTTTGACCGAATGCGCAGAGCAGGTCGATGAAACAGCATGGATGCTATTGCAGGCTCGTGGATTGATCGAACGTGTTTGTATTGCGCATCAACCGAACAGCATTTTGCCCAACATAATGAGGGCAGCGTTGGCGATGGTGATCAGTCCGATCATGCCGACCATTTTGCGGGTGCCGTCGGATGCGCCCTGCAAGGGGCGATTGATCATCGAGCAGAATCGGAAAAGTTTGTCCGAGAGGATGTGGATGATGCCGGTGGACGCGGTGGCGTCGCCATCGTCCTGCCCTGCGGTCTCAATCGATTCTTCCTCGAAATCCAGGTCGTCGACCCCCTCCACAGATGGTTCCGTCGGCTCGTCGGTCTCCATGGTCGCGGCGGCATCGGCCGAATCCGTTGGATGCAACGGAATGGCCTCCATGATCGTGCGGCCTTCCATCGGTTGGGTGGGATCGGTCGGCTGAACCGCATCGTCCGTTTGGACAGTGATGGTATCTGCGGCGTCCTTCATCCCGTCCTTGACGGAATCATCGTTCGGCGCCGGCGGTGCTTCCATGATGTGTTGTTCGCCGTCCTGTTCTGCAGCGAGAATCTCACCCGGCGTTTCAAAGTCGCCCGAAATCGCCGTGTCCGCCTGCTCTGCCAGCATCTCGTCGATCTGATCGATCGGCATCCCATCGGACGCCGCTAGCCCGGTCGGCGTTTCAGTTGAGTCTACTTCTGGGGTTGGCTCATCTGCCGGCACGTCCGCCGCATCTTCGTAGACGGCTGCGTCACCCACCTCATCAGGCTGGTCAGCGTTTTCGCCTGGGTTTTCAGCGACCGTCTCCGTTTCCTGTTTCATCACATCCTCAAACGAACGAAACGTCGCGTCCAGGCCTTCAAGTTCGTCCTCTTCCGCTTTGATTTGTGTGACTTGCTCGACCGTATCAAAGTCCGCGTCGAGTTCCTCGTCCGTCGACTGGCTTTGCGCGTGCTCCGTTGCCGTCAGTTCGCCTTGCGCCAATTCGGTTGGTGCTGGATCGAGCGAGGGCTGTTCCTCGGCGCCTTCAACCGATGTGCTTTTGTCGACGGTTGGGTCGACATCATCCATCCCATCAACTTCATCGCTTGCATCGGGCGGTGTTTGCGATTCCTCGATGACCTGCTCGGGCGAGGCGAACATGTCGTCAAGTATCGAATCATCATCGTCAATAGTTTCGTGATCGTCGGCCGCCTGCGCCGAGTTGGCGAGTTCGGCCAGTTGATCAATTTCTTCCGTAATCGCCTCGATCACCGACTGCTCATCATCCGATGCCACCTCGGTCGCACCGGCTTCTGTTTCCTCCACCGCCTCCACCTCGTGAGGTGCAAGAAAGTCGGCCGACGACGAGGCATCGTCAACAGTGGAGTCAGGTTGGGAAGCGTCGTGATTCAAGGGCGATGCACCTGGCAATGAACCGCGCCGCCGGTTTGTCCTGCTATGACGGCGCGCTGTATCCTTTGATATCGACTGGGTTTGAACACGGATTAACCACGTTCGGAATCGACTGGATGCCCACGCCTCGCTTCTACAGCGCCGAGTTGGCCAAAAAAAAGCAGTTATCGGAGTTTGTCGTCACCCTCGATCGCGATGAATCCCGCCACGCGGTCAACGTGTTGCGGTTGAAGGTGGACGATGCGGTGGAACTGTTCGATGGGCAAGGCCGGGTCGCCACCGGTTGTGTGAAAACAGTTGACAAGCCGGGTGTAACGGTGGCGGTCACCGAGTGGCACGATTATCCACAGCCGAATTGCTCAATCACCATCGCATCGGCGATTCCGAAAGGCCCGCGGGCCGACCACATGATCCAGCAATTAAGCCAGGTCGGCGTCGACCGATTGGTCCCGCTGTTGACTGAACGATCCGTCGTACAACCGGGCGCCGGCAAGGTGGAAAAGTTTCGCCGCGCGGCGCTTGAGTCATGCAAGCAATGCGGCCGGGCGCACGTGATGGCGATTGACGAACCACACCATCTGAACGATATGCTCGTACAGCAAGCGGAGGTCCGCTTGATCGCGGATGCGAGCGGACAAGCCATCAACTGTGAACCGGCGACGGCCAACCTGTCCAGCGCCAAATCAATTCTCGTCTTGGTCGGACCGGAAGGCGGCTGGACCGATGAAGAAAAAATGCAAGCAACCCGGGCAGGCTTCGCATCCATTCGCCTTGGGCCTCACATCCTGCGGATCGAAACCGCAGCAGTGGTCGCAGCCGTGCTGTGCCGACCATTGGCGGAGCCAGATGATCCACAAACCGTATCATCCGCCTAGTGGGGGAATGCCCGTCGGCACGGCAATTTCTGGCATAAATCCACGGATTGAGCCGTTGTTTGGAGGAGGGCACGGAAAACGCCCAGGCCACACACGTCCCAGTTGCACGAATCGCGGGTTTCGCAACGTGTGAAAGGACAGGCAGTTGCCGAACCCAAGTATGAATTCCGTCGGCAAATCCACCGACCACCGCTATCATGATATGTTGATCAACCCTTGATGCCCCACCTGATTCGCCCTGAAGTGACCCAGC
>JANQKH010000428.1 GCA_028281215.1 Phycisphaeraceae bacterium
GGCGATCACCGTCGAACAGGTCGACAAGCTGTTGAGCATGCCCGACAACCGCGAAACACTCGGCGCCCGTGATCGCGCGGTCCTTGAAACGCTTTACTCCACCGGCGTCCGCGTCAGCGAACTGGTGGATCTCAACCGCAACGATCTTGACATGAATGAACAGTCGATGCGGATCCGTGGTAAAGGCAAGAAGGAACGCATGGTCCCGCTTGGCACCCACGCGCTGGCCGCCATCCGTCACTATCTCACGCTGCTGGAGCCGGACCCCCGCTTCACCAAGTTGAACGAGCGAGCGCTCAACGATCCGAACGTACCGCTGTTCGTGAACAAGAACGGTGGCCGACTGTCCAGCCGATCCGTTCGCCGCAAGTTGGACAAGTACCTGCAAATGGCCGGCCTCGATGCAACGATCAGTCCGCACACCCTGCGCCACAGCTTCGCCACGCATCTGCTCGACAACGGCGCCGACCTGCGCAGCGTGCAGGAACTGCTCGGCCACCAGTCGCTGTCGACCACACAGATTTACACGCACCTGAGCACCATGCGCATCCGCGACGCCTACGAAGAAGCCCACCCCCGCGCGGTGTCGTAACGCCCCTCGCGGCTTAGCCCGACAATTCATCGGTCCACATAGCCCCGGGCACGCCCGGGGTTATTTATTGGTAGCGCGGCTGTTCGTACGTCGAAGGCCCCGCGCTGCCGAAGACAAACCGCAGCAGGTGATACCCCAACAGCGTCAGGATGATTTCGGGCAATGTGAAAACCAGCGTGGTCGCCAGCGCTTCAAAGGCCATCATGTTCGGATTGATGTTGATCAACATCTCAAACATCTGGCTGCGCGGCTCCGGAACCAGCCACGACTCCAGAAAGGTCAGACCACCCATGACCCCAATGGCGATGATCGAACAGATGATGCGTTTGGATGTTTGGTCCATGTTGATTTCCTCTCTTAATGCACTGTGGTTTGTGCGAAGCTATTGTTCTTCAGGCAGGCGACCTCGTCTTGAAATCCACCCGGCCAACGGCCACCCAATCGCTATGCCAATAGCAATGCCAATGAAATATAGCCACCAAGTTCGCCTAATCGTGTGAGAACCCACCGGGACATGCGCGAAATACGTGAATTCGTCCCCTTCTTGGTCAGGCATATCGATTCGGTCGTGCAGACCATCGAATATGCCGATCGTGAATTGCAATTGCCGTTCACGGTGGGGGTCAATTGCGATTGTTGCTTGCTCGCACAGAACTTTGAGCGAATGCACGGTGAACTGTGTTTCGTTCAGCAATGCATCGAATTCGTCCGGTGATGCCGAGGTTGTTTCAACAGTTTCGATCGCGATACTCGCCCGCGCGGAAGTTTCTAAATCAATGATGTGTAATGTGAATGGATGATTCAATGTTACGAGCGTGAACGAATTGAACTGCGCCGGCCAGAGGAATTCAGTTTGACTTCTGCTAAGAACAATACTGAGTCGACGTACACTTTTGTTTAGTTCAACTTCCTGCTCAATAACCCAATCGATGTTGGCATCGACGTGAAAGGCAGTTAAGCCCCTTCGTATGCCGGGGCAGATGCTAACCACAAACGCGATACAAAGTGGTGCGGCGAAAAACAGTCTGATGCGTCGACCGATTAGATATTGGCGTCGTTCCCTGCTTCGGTTCGTCTTCAACGAAG
>JANQKH010000478.1 GCA_028281215.1 Phycisphaeraceae bacterium
TGCAGATCACGGAGAATGGCGGCCGAACCACGGTCCGAGCCGCTGAATCGAACGACAATCGCCGACCACCGTTCAGCGTCGACCGACGTCTGGGTATCGAACCACACCTCGTGCGGCTCACCTTTGGGTTTGAACTTGGACAGATTGAGGCTGTCGTCCGCCGGTTCAAGCACGGCGAGCAGGCCGGTGGCAATGGCCATCGCAAGTGAAAGCGATCCAAGAACGGTAATGGTCCGACGATCCGGCAAGAGTCGCCCCTCTGATCAAAGAAGTTGTAAGTAACCAAGGCAACGGAACATCGCCCATGTATTCATCGTGTGGCCACCGCCTCTGACTTGGATTTTCTTGCCGCAGCACTTATCGAACCCTGGTGAGTGGCTAAGGGGACGGTCGCAAGGGGGAGATGGGTTATTTAGAATCCACCCATGCAAGTTAACTGCCCCACATGCAGCGCCTTGATTGAAGATGAGGACATCAACGTCAAAACCGACGTGGCGTTCTGCCGTGAGTGCGACAGTGGGCATGTACTTTCGGAGCTGATTCACGAAGAAGCAGCGGCGATTGATGACGAGCCGGAAATCGAGATCGACATTCATAACCCGCCCGCCGGCGCGTGGTTTGAACAGGTTGGCAGCGAGATTCAAGTCGGGGCGACCTGCCGCGTACCGGTGCTCGGGGTGTTCCTCGTGCCGTTCACGGCCGTCTGGGCAGGTGGATCGATGATGGGTCTCTACGGCACTCAGATTACCGATGGCGAATTTGACCTGTTCCGCACGCTGTTTGGTATTCCCTTCCTGGTCGGCTCGGTTTTTCTCATCTCGATGACGTTGTTTGTGTTGTTCGGCAAAGTCAACGTGACCATCCGTGACCGTGAAGGTGAAGTGTTCACCGGCATCGGGCCCATCGGTTGGCGACGACCATTCCACACCGACGATGTGAAAGTGGTCCGCAAGGAACAGGTCGCCACCAGCAACTCGCGCGGCCGACGGACAATCCACTACGCCATCATCCTCGACGGCGCCAAGCGACTGAAGTTCGCATCCATGATGAGCAGCAAACGCCGGGCGTTTGTGATGGGTGTGCTGCGGACGTTGTTGACCAAGTGAAGCAACCACCTTTTGAAAGCGTGGCACACCGCACTTCGATTCACGATGCTTGATTTACTCCGGCTGTTCCGGCCGCGAACCGAAGATCGGCGGGTTGTCCGTACTTGACGTCGCCGGTGCGCTGGACAGCACATTTAGTTCGCGCAACCGTTGTCGAACGCGTGGGTCACGCGGGTTCATCTCGTACAGTTTGAGCAGAGCGATCGATTCGTTTTTCTGATCACCCAGTTTGCGATAAAACGACGCGATGGCTTTCCACGGTTCGGGGTCATTCGGCGCGGCGAATCTGGCCGCCTTGTCGTAGGCGGTTTTCGCACCGTCGAAGTCGCCGGACAGGGCTAGGTATTTGCCTTGCCGCATGAAGTCGCGCACGGTGCCGTAGTCGATCGTCAACTGTCTGAGGAACCCGTGAAGCCGTTCGTGGTCTTTCGTGCGGAGGTAGGCTTCCGCGAGAGCGTCGGCGACGTCGCCGAAACCGGGTCGGCCGCGACGGATTTCAAACGCCTGTTCCAGCGCGATTCGCGCGTCCATCGGCCGATCTTGGCCGATACGGGTCAGGCCGCGGTAATACAACGCCTTCCAGTCAGACGGTTCGCGGTCCAGCGCCAGGCTGGTCCGTTCATCGGCACGGACAAAATCGCCGTCCCGGATGGCTTCTTCCGCCTGCATGCGCAGCACAGCGTTCGGCGGTGCTTCACAACCGGTTCCGACAATTAGGATCAAGGTCAGCAGCAGGGCACAGATCGTGCGAAGATGAAACATCGACGAACCTCCATGTTCGGTAACCGCCCATCCGTGGGCGTGGTGTTGGCAGAATAACACGGTTCACCGCGTGTGACAAGAGTATTCATGGGATTCAGTTCGATTCAAAATGTTTGGCGGGGGATCGCAGATCGCCGTGGATCGGGTCAAAGCGATCGTCGGTTAACGGTCATCCCCGGCGCCCCCTTTAACAATCTGACGACCATCTGCTATTCTGTCCGCCCGACCCCCGCCCTAAACGCCGCATGCGTATCGCGGGCACCTGACAGGAATCGATTTCATGGCGATCAAGTTCGCATTCAGCACAGTGGCATGCCCCGATTGGCCGCTCGACAAGGTGGCCGAGCAGGCCAAAGAGATGGGCTACCAAGGCGTGGAACTGCGCACGCTCGGGCCCGGTTCGACCGGTCTGGCCAATGACCCGGCTCTGTCGGAACCGGACAAAGTCCGCGCGGTCTTCCAAGCCGCCGGCGTTGAGCCGATCTGCCTGTCCACCTCGGCGACGCTCGACCAGGCCGGCGATGGCGCGACCAAACAGACCTACTTTGAAATCTGCAACTATCTGGAACAAGCTGCTGCGATCGGCTGCCGATACCTGCGCATCTTCGGCTTGCGCATTCCGCCAAACGCCAATCGCAACATCGTCGTCAACCGCATCGCCAAACGTATTCCACCATTGGCCGAGAAAGCGACCGAACTGGGTGTTGAACTGCTTTTTGAAAACGCCGGCAGTTTCTGTGCTGCTAAACAGTGGTGGTGGCTGCTCAACCTCGTTGAGAACCCGACGGTCGGCCTATGCTGGAATGTCGCCAACGCGATGAGCGTCGACCCCAACGAAGCGGGCGGCGGCATGGCGGTCACCCTGCTCAACTCGCGCATCAAACTCGCCAAGGTCAAGGACACCAAAGTCGGCGCGGGCGCCGGTTTTACCCAACTCGGCGACGGCGACGCCGACATTGAACGGTTCCTCAAAAAGCTGCGCGGCATCGGTTACGACGGCTACGTCACCGTCGAATGGGACCGCGCCTGGCTGCCGTCGCTCGAACCGGCGGAGGAGTACCTGCCCGAAGCGCTCAAGCGCATGCAGGACTGGATCGCGGCGATGGAAGAGTGGACGGAAAAAGGCCGTGCCGCCGCCGCCAAGGCTGCGAAGAAAAACGCCCCCAAATCACGAGCCGAACTCGCCGCGGCGAAAAAGTAACAACGCCGATCGTGCGATGTCCATTCCATGGCCGACCACGCTTCCAGCGAATCCGACCCGCCTGCTGATCAGGTGGTGTTTGATTTGCCATGTGATGACTGCGGCTACAACCTCAAAACCATTGACCTTCAATCGGTCTGCCCCGAGTGCGGCGAAACGGTCATCGAAACAGTTCGGGCAGTCATGGAACAGGGTCGTGCACGATTCGAACGCACTGTCTTGCCCGGTGATTTGTTTCGGGCATACGCCGAACTCACCGGCTTGGAGTTTGACACCCTCGCGATGGTCTGGTCGGCGATCATTTACTTCCGCGAAATCGGCGTCGATCGCTATCAGTTGAAATTGGAAGAAAAGCCGATCGGTGCCCGCACACTTTGCTATGCGATTCGAGATGTTGCACGAGTGATTTACGGATTGAACCCACACGGCCACTTGGAGGCGCTTCATCTTGCGACGGCGGAACAGGTCCGTGATGTGATTCTCATTCTGGTCAGTCACAAACTCCTGGACACAGCAGAGCATGATCGGTGGAGTGATTTTGAGGCTGACGACTGCCCCGACCCGGCCGGCGGCTAATGCCCACCCTGCGAGCACTTCCCGCTTCCTCGCTCCCACTTTCAACTTGGGACTTCTACAATACCCCCATGCTCCGCATTGGCAGTGTGCAACTCGAAAACCCGGTCTTGCTTGCGCCCATCGCCGGCTACTGCGATCTGGCGTTTCGGTTGATTGTGCGCTCCGTACGCGGGCCCAGTGGTGGCGTTGGGCTCGCTTGCACCGATCTGCTCTGTCCGCAGGCTGTGCTCAGTGAGAACGACAAGTCGATGTGGCTCGCTGCGACCAACGATGATGACAAGCCGTTGTGCATGCAGCTTTACGGCGCTCATGCCGACATCATGGCCGACGCCGCGCAGTGGGCCCAACAACATGGCGCGACCACCATCGATATCAATATGGGTTGTCCAGTTGATAAGGTTACCAAGAAGAACGGCGGTTCAATGTTGCTTTGTGATCCAACGAACACAATTGCGCTGGCGAAGAAAGTCGTCGACGCTGTGCGCGTGCCGGTCACCGCGAAAATACGCCTTGGCTGGGACGACGGTTCAATCATCACCGATTCATTGCCGCCGCGCCTTGCGGACGTCGGCATCGCGGCGGTTACCGTGCACGGTCGTACCACCGAACAAAAGTTCCGCGGCGCCGCCCGCATCGATCAGGGTATGTTGCCGGGCAATCTCGACACCATCAAAGCCGTCGTCGACGTGATGGCGAAACGTCACTCCAACGTACCGGTCATCGGCAATGGCGATGTGCAGTCGCCGTTGGATGTGAAAGCGATGATGGACCGTACCGGTTGCGCCGGTGTGATGATCGGGCGCGGCGCGCTGGGACAACCCTGGCTTTTCCGCGACGCCGCGCATTACCTGCGCACCGGCGAGATGCTGCCGCCTTATCCGCGCGCCGACCGCGCCCGACTTGTGCTTCAACACTTCGACGGCCTCATGCAGATGCGCGATGAGCGCTACGCTCTCGCCAAGATTCGCACGCGTATCAGTTGGTATTCCAAGCACCTGCAACCCTGGCCGCGCTTGAGACATGAAGTGCATCACATGAAGTCCGTCAGCGAATTCCGCGAGTATATGCTCCGCGGTATCGAACACATCGAGCGCATCGAAGTCGAGCACGTGAACCATGACGATCCGGTGACGATGGTGGCTTGATGCGCCGCCGCAGTCGTTGTCCGTTTCAAAACGGGGATCAACATCGTATGACCATTCAGTCAAACAGAAACGTGTCAATCAAAAACAATGCCTTCCTTAGCTCCAGGCTCCGCTCAGTGACATCGTTCATCAATTCAACACGCACGCGCGATATTCCCCGGTGGAGGTGGAGGGGAAATGTGTTTGTGTCAGCATGGGTGTTGTTCACATGGCTTGTGGTGGCCGGTTGCGATCCCAGTGGCAACCCGCCGCCGCAGAGCAAGAGTACAACTGGCGCGGTGGCCGAACTCGAAGCCCGCGCCGACCGTGGCGATCCCGTATTGATGTTTGAGGTTGGGTGCAAGTACCGCGACGGGGACGGCGTTAGTAAGAACCCGACGAACGCCTTCTCGTGGTTCAAGCGAGCCGCAAGCATTCAGCACGGTCCCTCGGCACTTCAAGCCGGTTTCATGCAACATCGCGGGCAAGGGGTGGATGCCGACCACGGCAAGGCGACGGATTTTTATCGCATTGCCGCCGACGCCGATGAAGCTGAGGCGATGTTCATACTGGGCGTGATGCACTGCGTGCAGGGTGAAGTGACCACTGAATATGACACGGCCATGCACTGGCATGACATCGTCCGGTATCTGCAACCGCCACAGGCAATCTATTTCAAGAAGAGTGCAGCTCGGCAAAAGGACTACGCCGAGGCGGCCAAGTGGTTTGAAAAAGCAGCCGAAAAATCGCACGGCCCGGCGACGAACATGCTGGGTGTGATGCACGCGCATGGCGTCGGCGTGAAGGCTGACCGCCAGGCCGCCATTGAATGGTTCGAGCGGGCAGCGAAATGCAGCGCCACTGCCGGGATGGTCAATCGCGGGCTTGTCGACCTGATCGGGTCGAAGGACGACATTGTTCGCGACAAGGCGTTCGTCTGGTTCCACCGCGCCGCCAACCAGGGCGACGCCTTCGGGATGGAACTGGTGAGCATGCACTACTTCATGAATGGGATTCATGATCAGGCGATCACTTGGGGACAAAAAGCCGTGGACGCCGGTCGCGCTGACGGTTGGAATTTCGTATTCCATGCCCGGTTGGCGAAGGGCGAAGCCCGCGACGATGAAGAGCGCGACTACCTTCAGCGGGCTGTCGATGCAGGAAGTTCATCCGCAGCGACGCATTTAGCCGGGTTGATCCTCGAAGAGCTGCGCAGTGATGGCAACGAGACGAAGGCATTGGAACTGTTGCTTCGTGCGGCTGAAAAACTCGACGTCCGCGCAATGGGCAGAATGGGTGAACTCTACCTCGACGAAGCATCGTCACGGCATGATCCCCAGCGGGCGGTTAAGTGGTTGCAAAGGGCATCGGCACTTGGCGATCGTGACGCCATGCGTTCGCTGGCGAATTGCCATCGTATGGGCATCGGTGTGGTCCGCAATCCGGACACGGCGTTCAAATTCGACTATCTCGCTGCCGAGCACGGCAACGTCGACTCGGCGCGCTGGATCGCCCGCGCGTACCAACTCGGTCTGGTCGTCAAGCCGGATATCGATGAAGCGGTCCGCCGGTTTGAAGCGCTGGCCGATCTCGATCCGCAATCCGTTACCGCGCTGGCGCTGATGTTTGAAGACGGCGACGGCGTGCCGAAGGATCCCGCGCGGGCGATCAGGTATTGGACCATCCTCGCCGACCGCTTCAATGACCGCGACGCCATGATGATTCTCGGTAACGCGTACAGCGAGGGC
>JANQKH010000883.1 GCA_028281215.1 Phycisphaeraceae bacterium
TACTCGCCCGTCAACCGAAAGTGGACCTCGCCAAACACACCGACACGTTCGCCGAACTCGCCGAAGCTGACGGCGCCGCGATTCAACGCGCCGCGTACATCGGCCTGATCGCCGGCGGCGGCAAAGCCGACGAATTGTGGGAGCAGGCGGAGATCGCGTCGTCCGGGTTCGCGCCGCTGTTGCATGCGATCGCGGCGACGCCTTCCAAATCCGCTCGCCTTAACTTTGCCGGCAAAGTGATTCCACTCCTCGAATCAGGAAACGAGCCGGCGGTCACACAGGCCGCCATGCTTGCCGCCGCGGCAATGGACGGACAGGAAGCGAAAGTGTTTCCGTTGCTCGCCGACGCCGTGATCGATGACACCGAGCGCGCCACCGCGTTGCAGGCGATGCTGCGCTTGCCCGTGTCCACTTGGCCGAAAGAATCGTCCGCCAAACTCGCCCGGCACATCGAACAGTCGGCCGGCAAGGTGCCGGTCGAGCAGCGCACCGATGCATGGTTCGTTGACATGGTCAGCGTTGGCGAAAAGTTGGCCAAGGTGTTGCCCGCGAAACAGACAGCCGGTCTATCTAAAACACTTAAAGCCGTCGGCGTGCGCATCGTGCGCATCAAGACGGTCTATGAGCAGATGCGGTACGACGTGAAGTTCTTCGCCGCCGAGGCAGGTCGACCCGTGCAGATCGTGCTCGACAACGTGGACGTCATGCCGCACAACATCGTCATCGTCAAGCCGGGCTCGATGCAGAAAGTCGGCGAAGCGGCGAGCCTCATGCAGCCGCCCAAAGACCCGAAGGTCAAGCCGTTCATTCCCGACATGCCCGAAGTGCTTCACGCCGGTCATCTCGTCCAGTCGAACGAAGTCGGCCGACTCAGTTTCATCGCGCCGACCGAACCAGGCGAGTATCCCTACGTCTGCACGTTTCCCGGTCACTGGATGAAAATGTACGGCGTAATGGTGGTAGTCAAAGACCTCGAAGCGTGGGAAAAAGCGCCCACCACGCCAATGGATCCGATCGATCCGACCAAGCCCATCCGCGACGTTGTTCAGGAATACACCCTCAAGTCCGCGCTCACGGCGCTGGAAGGCGTGCACCGCAAACCCAGCTTTGAAAAAGGGCAGACGCTGTTCAAGCAGATGTCTTGCGCGTTGTGTCACAAAATGAACGGCAAGGGCGGCAATGTCGGGCCCGATCTGACTGAGGTGTTCAAGAAACACAAGAACAACCGCGAATCGCTGCTCGTCGAACTGATCGATCCATCCAAGGTTGTTGACGAAAAGTTCAAAGCCTACCTCGTCGAGACCGAAGAGGGCGATCAACACTATGGCGTGATCACCAAGGAGACCGATGAGGCGATCTGGATTGTGACGAATCCACAGAACCCCGTACCGTTGAAAATTGCGGTGTCGGACATCTACGAAAAGCGGGCGGCCAAGGGATCGATGATGCCCAAGGGGTTACTCAATTTCTATTATCCGGACGATTTGTTCGATCTGCTTCACTATCTGGAAGCGGGCGGCAATCCTAAGCACGCGGTGTACAACCGCTGATGCGCCGGTTGCCCGGCGAACCGCCTCCATTTCTCATCCGTAGCTTGTCGCAGGGCCGATTCTGAGGTACCTGTTGAATGACACCGGTCTGCGTTTTTGGTGCGCCGGCCTCAAATCGCGCGTAAATTCGGAAAGTT
>JANQKH010000547.1 GCA_028281215.1 Phycisphaeraceae bacterium
GTTGGCGATCGTGTCGCGCCACGCTTCGTATTTCGCTTCGCTGATCTGACCGGTGTGATAAAGCCTGAACCGGGCAATTTCGCCCGCGTACACCGGATCACTCACCGTGCTGCACAACCCCGCGACGGCAAAGATCAACACGACAAACAGCCACGCGGTCAGCAACTTCGACGGATGCACCGCACTGCGAAAACAGCGGAACAGCCGCAGCCAAGGCATGATGCTCAGCCAGTCGACTTCATCAAGTTTCACGCGGTCCACACGGTGGGACATCGCCGACTCCGGTGCTCGCGACGGCGACCATTGCCGCCACAGGATGCAACATCATAGGGGACGGGGAGCGATCACAGCAAAAAAACGCCAGCCGCACGTCATTGAATCACGTCGTGTAGTCGGCGTTGATGGTGACGTACTCGCGGGACAGGTCGCTGCCGAGCCATTCGGTTTCCGCGCCGCCGAGACCGAGGTCGATTTCAAATAACACTTCGTCGCGCTGCATGTGCTTTTCCAACTTTTTCAGCGGCGCGTCAACGTTGACGCCTGCCTGCATCACAGGAATCGAACCGATCGCGATGCTGAGTTTGTCCGGCTTGACCGCCGCCTCACTGCGCCCGACCGCCATGGCGAGTCGCCCCCAGTTCGGATCGCTGCCGTGCACTGCGGCTTTCACCAACGGGCTGCCGACGACGGTTCGAGCGACGCGGTCTGCGTCACGCTGCGACCGTGCGCCGCGCACATTCACACGGAATACGCGCGTCGTGCCTTCGCCGTCGCAGATCAATTGATACGAAAGATCCTGCATCACCTGTGTCAGCACAGCGACAAACTCAAGGTACATGTTGTCTTCCTGCTTGATCTGACGATTACCCGCCACGCCGCTGGCGAGCACGATGACACAGTCGCTGGTGCTGGTGTCGTGGTCAATGCTCAGGCGATTGAAACTGGCTGGGGCGTTGACCGCCCGCTGCAACGCGGATCGGAGCATGTTGCGGGTAATGGCAACGTCTGTGGTGATGAAACTGAACATCGTTGCCATGTTTGGCGCGATCATGCCGCTGCCTTTGGCCGTACCGCCGACGTGTACGGTTTTTCCGCCAAGGCTCAACTTTCGATGGGCGGCTTTAGGCACGGTGTCGGTGGTCATGATCGCATGCGCGGCGGCATCGTCGGCGCGTGCGCCGCGCGCCAACTCGACGGACGCCTGATCTATGCCCGGCAGGATTTTGTCCATCGGCAACGGGACACCGATCACGCCGGTCGAACAAGGCAACACCTCGCGGAAACCGCAACTGATCGCCGCCGCGGTGCGTTTCGTCATCGCCACCGCGTTGTCGATGCCCGGCTGCCCGGTCGCCACGTTGGCAATGCCGCTGTTGACGACAATCGCGCGGGCCATACCGCTGCGAATGTGCCGTTTCGAAACAATCACCGGCGCGCCGGGCACCTTGTTCCGCGTGAACACCCCGGCGGCCACGGCCGGCTGATCGGCAACGATCAGCGCCATGTCCGGCTTGCCCGACGGCTTAATCCCCGCCGTGATCCCCGCCGCCTGGAATCCCAACGGCACGGTAAGCCCACGTGATTTGGCTTTCCTTTGCATGCGAGTGTTGTAGCGACGTTCGGACGGCTTGCAACTCACCAAATTCTTGTGCGACCAAGATCTGCATGAAACTGACGCAGGGCCTCAAATCTGCTACAATTTGATCTCGCAGGGAGGTGGACCCACACGTGGCCCCCTTTCCACGATGCGCCCCTGCGAACCGTAAGTATCTGCCTTGTAAGGCTTAAAATCCGGGATGCGCGACGCGTGAGTCGACCCCGCAAGCGCCCGGATTGATCCCTGACCCCCAAGACCGTTCGCCACTTGCGATCGGACTTCGACGAACAGAACAACGAACCGAACCCAGAGGACATCACCATGCCCGTTGTTGATTACGAAACCTATAAACGCATGCTCGACACCGCCCAGGAAGGTAACTACGCCTACCCGGCGATCAACGTCACCAGCATGATCACCGCCAATGCCGCGCTCAAGGGCTTTGCCGACAAAAAGTCAGACGGCATCATCCAGGTCTCGACCGGCGGCGGCAAATTCGCCAGCGGCCTCGCGGTGGGTGACATGGTCGAAGGTGCAATCTCCATCGCCGAGCACGTGCATCGCATGGCGGCGAAGTACGACATCAACATCGCCCTCCACACCGACCACTGCCCGCCGAACGCGATTGAATCGTTCTTCATTCCGCTGATCGAAGAATCCGAGCGGCGCGTGAAAGAAGGCAAGTTACCGCTTTACAGCAGCCACAT
>JANQKH010000577.1 GCA_028281215.1 Phycisphaeraceae bacterium
CAACTCCGGTTTGATGCCATGGACCACCCGGTTCCCCATCCTCCTGCCGCCTCCGAATTCGTTTTCGAAATCAATGAAGTCTACGAGATCATCGGGGATCCGGGCGGGCACTATCGCCATTGGACATACTTCACCGGCAAACTCATCGCGGGCGTGGTCCATGATGGTGAACGCATCAAGATTCCAACTACCCTCGGTGCTGTCCCGGCCCAGATTCTTGGGTTCGACCTGTTTGGCAAGAATCTGGGAACCAGCATAACAGCAGACAGCATGGCCGAGTCGTTCCTGTTAGCAACCCGTTGCCCGGCGTTGCGCAAATCGCAAGTTGTCGCCGAGTTTGCTACCGAGATTGATGAACGATCCGCAGTCGAATTGGCGCTGCAACTGCTCGACACGCATCCATCGGTGTATCTGCATCATGTCGCACGCGATGGGCGCAAGTATCCGAGGCTGTGTCGGCAATGCGCCCGGGCGTTGTCCAAGTCACCTGATCTCAAGAGCCGGGTTGAAACGTTAGTCGACGGTGATGATTTGAAAATCGCAGAGCTGGCCAAGGAGTTTCTGGGCCTCAGCAAGTAACCCGCGCCAATCTGTAGGGTGAGCCAGGCGCAGCGCGGCCCACCGGTTTGTGATTCGAATGCCCAATATGTTGGGTTGCACTTCGATTGGCCGAGCCTATACGCCAAGCTGAGTGCCGCGTGCCACCACTCGGCCGAAGGCCGAGTCGTGCTTCTTGAGATGTGCCCGGCGTCACGCTGCCTGGGCCGTGTGATGGCACCCGACAAGCAGACAGGCGGTAGCGCAGTAGGGCGGGTAGAACGTAGTGAAACCCGCCACTTTTGGTAGCCTTGACGCCACCGTTTCATTGATGGTGGGTTTCGCCTTGCTCTACCCGCCCTACTCGCTGTTCATACATCCCTTTAAGCAATGACACTCCTCGAAACCGCATTCGATTCCACGCAGTTTTTTGTTGTCTCGATTACCGCCAGTGTGATATTCGGTTTGGGCGGTATCGTGCACTTGTGCAATATGCTGGGCGTTGGAGAGTTTGGTTGGCGAAATGTGTCGGTGCGATTCAAGATCGCAGACGTCTGTTGGGGGCGCTCGATTTCGTCGCCGTTGTTGGTACGTTTTTGAAGTCGCCGATCGGGCCAACCTGCCTCGTGCTGGCGGCGGTGTCACAGATCGTTGCATACGGCTTGTTCCATCGGGCGTTCATGACCAAGCCCGAACAACTGAAGACCCTGCGCGGCATGGTGGTATTTCATGTTGTTGTGTTGATCGCATTAGGCCTTTCGTTCTTTTTAGCTGTCAGTTCCGCAGGTCCGGATCTGTCCGGACAAAAATGAAACCTCAACCTGCAAACGTGTCCGGGCGGGCCTGGATTTGGTTTAGTTGCCTTCCTGCTCGCTACGGAATTGTCTTTTTAGTTGGTTTCGTCTTACCAGTGAACTATTGCGAGGCTTGCGCTTCTAAACCATCACGACACCCTTGAAACAGGAGCAAGCAAATGATCACCCGACGGTCTCTCGTCCGATTGTTCTCCCTCGCCATCGCGCTATGCATTGTGAACATGTGGTCGTTACCCGCTGAGGCCGCCCGTGTCGATCGCGTGACCAAGGGAACGTTTTTTGCGAACCATTTCAAGGTCAAAGCGAAGAAAGAGGCCGGGGGCATTCGCGTATCCCTAACCGTCCCGCAAAGCATGCAAGGGTACAAGCTGAGTTCTGTGTCGTATTACGTCAACTCGCAAACGAGAGTCAGCACAAATGGGAACTCGCTGGAGATCCTGATTGATGCCGATTCATTCAAGAAGGCTTTTGTGAACGCGGGCTACACCGATCCTAATCACAAGCCGGGCGAAAGCGGCGGTTACTGGAGTTTTCAGCTCGACATCAGCAGCCTCGCCAATGAAATTAAATGATGTCGGGTGTCGCTGGTGGATTCGCGTGAGCGACATCGTTGCGGCTTTGAGCTAGGCAGGGCGGGTAAAACGCCGATTGTCCCTGCCGCGTTGCTAAACCGACCTTGTTTACAGCTTCGTTGCCGTCACCGTATTCGTGGACGATTGGCCGTCGCCATCGATTTCATACGTACCGGTCAGTTGTTTCAGATCTTTGCTGAATGTGATTACGTAGTAGCCGTTGTTCATGGCATCTCTGTAGCGAAACTTTAATGTCCGTTCTTTTCCCGCGACTTCTTTTAGATCGGCCAGCGTTCCCTTGTAAGGCTTGGTCGAGAATTGGGGATCGGTGATCGTGTAGGTGGCAACCAGTTTACCTGCCGATTGGGTAAAGGTAATCGTAATGGGGTCGTTGCCTGCGCCGATGACACCTCGATAGGTGCCCGGCACTTCAGCAAACCATTTGCCGGCCAGAGCGACATTGGCGGGTGACCCCTGCCACGAAAATGCGACGACTTTGATTCGGTCGGTGGGAAGGGTGGCGATGCCGTACCGCGTCTTGAGCTTCAGTTGCTTGAGGATTAGATGGCCGGTCAGTTGATCGCCATTTTTGAACCTGATGACAGTTGCCTGATTGTCCTTTGATGAGGTAATTTGCTGGATGACCGACGGCGGGATTTGAATGTTGCCAAAGTCCACCCGAATCGGGAGATGATCAAGGCCGATGGCGGTTCCCACAAAGCGAGTCCCGTTGTTCAATTCAACGGTGATACGTATGTCCTCGGAATTGCCTTTGGATTTCGGTACGGCGACAAGGTCTGTCACGATGGGTGACCATGCCAAGACCAGGAAGATCACATTCAATCGACATCGCATCGCATTTCTCCGTGACTGATGCTGCTTCGGAATCAATCATAGCCAGCAACAAGTACGCGGTCGGCGTGTACCATGTGTTGGTGTCCATTTTTACTTGCCATTGAATGATGGCACTCATCGGAACCACGTTCGATTCCACGCAGTTCTTTGTTGTAGCGCTCTGCGCTAGTGTGGTATTTGGATTGGGCGGTATCATGCACTGTGATATATGCTGGGCGATGGAGAGATTGGCTGCGAAATGTGCCGTTGCGCCCCAATGTCGCGGATGCCCAACGCAGTTAAACGCAGCGTACCATCTGCTACGATGAATCAAATATTTCTCGATGGTGAGCAGCGATTGGTATTCCATTCGACCCGGAACATTGGGGACCAAGGATCTGGAATCCCGGGTACCCAAATTCGATGCTTCATCGTCAAATAGCATGGGATCTTGAATATGAAATCGAACCATTGGTCAAGTTTGGTCATTCCCGTTTTTGTTATTGCCGCAACCTTTGTGTTGTCCGTAAACGCCCAGCGATTGCCAAGGGAAGATGTTGTCGAAATACCGGCGATCAGCGAGGGCTTGTGTGTTAGCAACGTATTCCAAAGCAACATGGTGCTTCAACGTGATAAACCTATTCACATCTGGGGTTGGGCCGAACCGGGCGAGCAGGTCACGGTTTCGTTTGGCGATGCTCAGGCGTCGGCCAAGGCTGGCAAGGATCGTAAGTGGAACGCGACGCTGGCTGCGATTCAGGCCAACACCAAGCCGCAGAAAATGACGGTTAAGGGGAAAAGTCAGTCGCTTGTGCTAGACAACATTCTTGTTGGCGACGTCTGGGTGTTGGGCGGGCAAAGCAACATGGAATTCGAACTGGCCAAAGTAGAAAACGGCCAACTCGAAATCATCTCAGCGAACTACCCGCAAATCCGCATCCTGACCGTGCCCTATGGTGAAGGCCCTGAGTTGAAGCAAGGCTTTCCCCGCCTGCATGAGTGGAGCAGTTGGTTCGGCCGGCACTTCCGTAAAGGTGACTGGAAGGTGTGCACGCCTGAAAGCGCCCGCGAACTCTCTGCCATCGGCTACGTCTTTGCACGACGAATCCACAAGGCCGCCAATGTACCCATTGGCGTGATTGACGCCTCTCGTGGCGGGACGACCGTTGAAACGTGGACGCCGATGTCAGCGCTACGTGAAATGAAAAGTGTCCCTGCCAGGGCTTTACTGGAAAAATGGGAGGCCGATGTAGCTGCGTGGGATGCGAAAGCGGATCTCGAAAAACGAATCGCCAGCCACCGGGCCTATATCGCACGCATGAAAAAAGAAGGCAAGGAGATTCCAGCCAATCGCAGAGATGAACCGACTGACCTGAGGCCGGGGCCGATCGGTAACCATAATCACCCCGGGCACTGTTACGCGGGCATGATTGCGCCGCTCAAAGGATTGTCAATCAAGGGCGCGATCTTCCACCAGGGTTTCAACAACGCATTCGGGGGCATGCCCGGCGTCGCGATGTACAGCGACGTGTTTCCCGAAATGATTCGAGCTTGGCGCTCCGCGTTCAATGATCCTGAAATGCCTTTTGGCATTCTGTCCCTGTGCACGGCCGGAAACCCGCAGACTCTTGACGATTATTGTGAGAAGATGCTGGATACCGGTGTCTATATCCGCGCCGCGCAATATGAGACTTTTCTCAAGCTCTATAAAGCAGGTGACAAGAACATTGGTTTTGTCAGCACGTACGACTTGCGCCGACGTTGGTACCACCCGCAACTGAAATTGCCGGCGGGAGAACGTGCCGCGCGGTGGGCACTGGCGACCCAATATGGTTTTGAAAGGGAAGTTCACTGGAAACCGCCCATGCTTGTTGGGATGG
>JANQKH010000601.1 GCA_028281215.1 Phycisphaeraceae bacterium
GATGAAGGCGTGCGCATGAACGTCAATTATCTGGGTGAAGCGCTGCTGGGTGAAGCCGAGGCGGAGCACCGGTTGAACATGTACCTCGCGGCGCTGCAAAGGCCTGAAATCGAAGTAATCTCGGTGAAAATTTCCACGATCTACTCGCAAATCACGGCGCTCGGGTGGCGGCACACCATTGAACAGTTGTGCGACCGCCTCGAATTGCTCTACCGCGCAGCAGCCAAGTCGCGGTTCACGCGCCGTGACGGCGCCGTCGTGTCCAAGTTCATCTACCTCGATATGGAGGAGTACCGCGACCTGCATCTGACCGTTGATGCGTTCATGCAAACACTCGATCGCCAAGGGCTTGAACATGTGCCGGCCGGCATTGCGTTGCAGGCGTACATTCCCGATTCGTTCGCCGCCCAACAGCGCATCACCGCATGGGCTATGAAACGGGTCAGCGACGGCGGGGCGCCGGTCACCGTTCGCGTGGTCAAAGGCGCGAATATGGAGATGGAACGTGTCGATGCATCGCTGCACGGCTGGCCTCAGGCGCCGTACAAACGCAAGGTCGAAACCGATGCCAACTACAAACGCATGCTTCGATTCGGCCTGCAACCGGACCACGCCGCGGCGGTGAACCTGGGCATCGCGTCACACAATTTGTTCGCGTTGTCGTACGGCCTGACGCAAGCCGTCGCTCACAACGTGTTGCATCACGTACAGTTCGAGATGCTTGAAGGCATGGCGAACCATCAACGCAGAGCCTTGTTTGAACTGGCGCGCAACATGTTGCTGTACGCACCGGCCTGCAAGAAAGAAGACTTCATTCACGCGATCGGTTACCTCGTCCGTCGACTCGATGAAAACACCGGTGAGGAAAACTTTCTGCGGCATGCATTCAAACTCGAAGTCGACAATGACGACTGGCGTGAACTGGAAAACACCTTTCTTGAATCGTTTACGCTGATTGATTCCGTGCATGACACCCCGCGCCGCACACAGGATCGAGCAGATGAGGTACTACACAAGAACACCAATACCGGGACTGAGCCGTCAGATTGGCGCAACTTCACCAATAAACCGGATACCGACTTTTCGCTGCCGCACAACGTCACGTGGGCAGAGCAGATCATCGAACGGTGGCTGGCGCGTTCTGAAGATCAAGTGATTGACATACCACTGATCATTGCCGGCGAAACCGTCACAGATCATCGACCCGTCATCGAAGCGATGGATCCTTCGCGGCCTGGCACTGTGGTCGGTCGATTCAAGCAAGCGAACGCCGCTGACATTCATGCAGCCGTGCAAGGTGCGCACAATGATTCCGACGGCTGGCGGACCAAGCCATCTCATGAACGATGCGAAATTCTTTTTCGTGTCGCGGAAGAAATCGCCCACGCGCGCAGCGATCTGATCGGTGTGGCGATGATCGATGGCGGCAAGACCATCGGCGAGTCTGATCCGGAAATCTCCGAAGCCGTCGATTTCTGCCGGTTTTACGCCCTTTCCGCCAAGGACTGGCAATCGATGGCTGACTTGCGCGCCCGGCCGCGCGGCAGTGTCGCCGTCATTGCGCCTTGGAATTTTCCCATCGCGATTCCCTGCGGCGGCATCGCGGCGGCACTGGCGGCCGGCAACACCGTCGTGCTCAAACCGGCGTCTGACACCATGCTCGTCGCTCACGAACTTTGCCAGTGCTTCTGGCGGGCAGGCGTGTCGAAAAAAACACTGCAACTGTTGCCCTGCCGTGGTCGCGATGCGGGTGAACATCTTGTCCCGCACATGGATGCGGTCATCCTCACCGGCGGCACCGAAACCGCGCAAACCATCCTTCGCGATCATCCCGACACCTTGCTCTTTGCCGAAACCGGCGGGAAGAACGCCACCATTGTCACGTCACTGGCCGACCGCGATCAGGCGATCAAGCACGTCGTTCAATCCGCGTTCGGTCACAGCGGACAAAAGTGTTCGGCGACATCGCTGTTGATTCTTGAATCGGAGGTCTACGAGGATGAAAGTTTCAAACGTGCCTTGTGCGACGCTGTGGAGAGCCTGCACATTGGGCCGGCGCACGAACTGCACACCAGCGTCGGTCCGATGATCCGTCCACCCTCCGGTGATCTGGAAAAGGCGCTCAAGGAATTGGAGGACGGCGAATCGTGGGCTGTGCTGCCGCGCGACGATGATGACAACCCCAACCTATGGTCGCCCGGCGTGAAATACGGCGTATCGCCCGGCAACTACACGCACCAGACCGAGTTCTTCGGCCCCCTGCTCGGCGTGATCCAAGCACGTGACCTCGACGATGCGATTGATATCGCCAACGCCACCGGCTTCGGGTTGACATCCGGCCTCGAAAGCCTCGATGACCGCGAACAGGCGCAGTGGCAGCAGAGCATCCGCGCGGGCAATCTTTACATCAACCGCGGCACAACCGGCGCGATTGTGTTGCGGCAGCCGTTCGGCGGCATGGGCAAGAGCGCATTTGGGCCGGGCATCAAAGCCGGCGGGCCGAACTATGTGGCACAGTTGATGCAGTTGGAGGAACGCGCCACCGCAGACAGCACGCATGATGCCGAAACTTGTTCCATCGACAGCGAACCGCTGCGCGATCTGCATCACCGCCTACTGGAACGTTTGCGCGAACGGGGCGATGACGACGCCGTCATGAACTCAGCCGCGCTGACCGCGTTAACCGCCGCGATGCAGAGCTACGCAAAACACCATCGCGAGGAATTCAGTGTGGAACACGATCATTTCAAACTGCTCGGCGAAGATAATCTTCGCCGTTACGTGCCCGTGCGCGAGTTGCGCATCCGCGTGCACAAGGACGACACACCCTTGGAATTGTTCGCCCGCGTGGCGGCGGCGCGAACCGTGGGTTGCCGAGTGACGGTCAGCTTTCCGCAGGCAGCACACGGGCCGGCGATTGATCTGCTCGACGAACTGACCGAATCATGGGCCGGCGCGATCGAGTTTGTCGAAGAGTCAGACGAACAGTTGGCGCATGCGATCCGTGAGTTTGAAACCGACCGCATTCGCTATGCGCATCGTGACCGTGTGCCGGTGGCGGTGCGTCATGCCGCGGCGACCGTGCCGATCTATATCGCCGACGAACCGGTGCGCCGACACGGTCGGATCGAACTGCTGTGGTATGTGCAGGAGCAGAGCCTTTGCGTGAGCTACCACCGGTACGGCAACCTCGGCCGACGCGCGGCCGAACCGCGCGATGAACCGCTGTGAGGTATCGCCTTTCCGCTATACTTTCCCTTTGCACATTCACTTATTCAGACGGAGGCACCCAATGATTCAACGTGTTGCACTCAGCGTTTTCATGGCGCTGGCCATGTTCACCCTGCCCGCATGCCAAACCCCGGGCGACGGTCCCGCCACCAGCAGCCCCAAGAAAGGAACCGGCACCGTGAGCGTCACCCAATCCGATTTCGGAAAAACCAAGGACGGCACAGCGGTCGAAGCCTACCTTCTGACCAATGCCAACGGGCTCAAGGCCAAGCTCATTACCTACGGGGCCACGCTTACTGAACTGTGGGTGCCCGACCGCAAAGGCAACCTCGGCGACATCGTGCTCGGCTTTGACAACATCAAACAATACGAAACCGACAGCCCCTACTTCGGCTGCACAACCGGCCGCGTCGCCAACCGCATCGCCAAGGGCAAGTTCACACTCAACGGCAAAGAATACACGCTTGCCACCAACAACGACCCCAACCACCTGCACGGCGGCAAGGTCGGCCTCGACAAACGCGTCTGGAAAGTGACCAACACCAACGAAGGCGCCGACGGTGCATCGATCACCTTCAGCTACCTCAGCCCAGACGGCGAAGAAGGTTACCCTGGCAACCTGCACATCGACGTCACCTACACGCTGACCAACAACGATGAATTGCGCATCGATTACAAAGCAACGACCGACCAGGCCACGCCGGTCAACCTCACGCACCACTCCTACTTCAACCTTGCCGGCCAGGGTCAAGGCTCCATCCTGAATCACGAGTTAACGCTCAACGCCTCCAGCTACACACCAACGGATGCCACGCTGATTCCCACCGGTGAAATCAAAGCCGTCACCGGCACACCGTTCGACTTCACCAAACCTGCGACGATCGGCGGACGCATTCGCTACCTGCCGCCCAACAAAGACACCGGCGACCCCGGTGGTTATGACCTGAACTACGTGCTTGACGGCGAAGAAGGCATCACGCTCGCCGCGTCGGTGTACGAAAACAGCACCGGTCGCGTCATGCAGATTCTGACGGACGAGCCCGGCATTCAACTGTATTCCGGCAACTTCCTCGACGGAACGATCAAAGGCAAGGAAGGCAAGGTGTACAACAAGCATTACGGCTTCTGCCTCGAGACGCAGCACTTCCCCGACAGCATCAATCAGCCAAAGTTCCCGTCTGTGGTGTTGAACCCCGGTGACACGTACACGCACACGTGTATTCACAAGTTTTCGACACGTTGAGCGAGTGAATCGCCACGAGGCAATACGACATGAATCGACCACAACCCCGGTAACCCGGGGTTGTTTTTTTACTTGCCGACAAGCCGAATCTTGGCGGGCTTGGCGTAGAGTGGCGCTTTGCCCGGTCGCACCACGCGCGCCGACAAAGTGATTTCATCGGTGCGCGGCACGTGATCCTGCCAGTCCAGTTGGATTTCATATTGCCAGCCGATGATCACTTTTTTGCCGCCGGCCTTGCCCAACCCGCGGGCGGTGTATCGCCAGATGTGAAACGGCATGGTCCGCGCCAGCGCGGCATCCTCGATCGCGCCTTCATACACGATGAACTCAATCAAGCCTTGTTGCAGAGCGAATGCCAGGTTGCGATCGAGACGCCACAGCCGAAGCTTGACGGTCACACCGTCCGGATACGGATCTTCATCCCAGAAAAACTTGCCCCACAGCACTTCCATATCCATCTTGTCCGGCGAAGGCACGGGGCTGACCACCAGCGGATCGCTGCCGTTGTGCGTCGAGGAGTTGCCGTGTTTGTGCGTGTTGGGGTGCCCGGACTGACCGCCGTTACCGTTGCCGTTGCCGTTGCCGTTTTGCGGAGGCGACTGGCAGCCGATCAGAAACAACAAAGCGATCGCCGGAATCAGAGTGCGTCGGGTCATGTTCAATCCCACCAATCCAGTCGCTGGAGCGGCGACGGAGTTCAGTATGGTAGCGGAAATGGGTTCAACAAACCCACCGGTTTGGGAAAGGGCGTATCAAAACAGAGCGCGGAAATTGGGATGGCAGGGGCAAACGGGGCGCGGGCCATGTTTTTCCAGCCGCGTCGGGACAAGACGCTGTGACCTTTGCGTCACGACGATGAAGGCTCGGCTGTGTTCCGGCTACCTGGCACAGCCGACTTCGGTCGCTTAGACACCCTGCTCAGCGGTTCAGTTTCACGTCAGATAGCGTCGGTCGGCGCGGGGCGGGTGAGGTGGCCTGGGGTTGATTGGCATCGGAAATGGTCGGCCGACTCGGCGCGGGCGTCATCGGATCGGTTGCAACGTCGACCACCGAAGGTCGATGCTGCGATGCGGCGAGGGATAGTGGTCGCCGCTCCGGTGAATGGTCGCGCATCAGTGATTTCAAGGCGGTGTGATTCAACTTGTTGTAAAAATCCACTGTTTCCTGTTCACTGAACCGCGGCATGACACGAGCGCGGAAGATGCCGCGCTGGGGGTTGTACCAAAATCCCGCCTGCGTCGAACTGAGGATCACCGGGTCCGGTGGATGGTCCGACCCATCGCCCATCGGTGCGACATCAAGCCAGGGCTGTGTCGTGGGAACCGTCTCGTTCATGGGCACGTGGTTGTCAAACCACGTGATGGAAATGGTTTTGGGAAACCCTGCCGCGGTCAGTGAATCGGGGTCCGTACCGTGGTAGAGCGATTCCTCGTACAACGCCGACAGCGCATCGTGCACCGCTTGTACCTGTCGCACTTCGTTTTGTTGATCACGGTGATACCACAGCAAGCCGGCAAGCACGCCGACCAGCAGCAGGGCAATCATCGTGTCAATCAACAGGCGCATGCAAAACTCCGGCCCCGGACCCTTGAATCTCCATACATTGGATGTCATCGGTCCGATCCGAGGGCGAGTTAACCCGTGCCGGTTGGCCACTTTGCCCAACCGACACAATCCCTACGATGGCGACAAACGGACCGTGATCGTGCCTCGATAAAAACAGCGTGCATCCATCATCCGCCGGATTACTAGTCATTGCCGGTTCAATGCCAGATCGTGCCGATTTGGAATAAAATTTTGACCTGTTATGATTTGTTGTTTCAGGATAGAACCATGAATCTCATCCGACGCGCATTTTCCCTGATGGAGATCTTGGTCGTGATCTCCCTGATCACGTTGCTGATGGCGATGCTGATGCCCTCGCTGCGCGCGGCGAAGTTTGAGGGGATCAAGTCCAAGTGCGCCCAGCAAATGCGTCAGATCGCTCTGTCCGCCGACGCGTTCAGTGTGGATCACGAAGGCAAATACATCCATGCGCGTGCCGACATTGTGCAAATCGCAATCGACCCTGCTGAGCAGGAGCAATTCGCAGACTATGGGCAACCGCTGGATCATTGGGCATGCCCGGGCCGTGAGTATGTGCCACAAATTGAACCCGGTTTCGGCAATCAATTGGTGATCGGATATCAATACTTCGGCGGCATCAGCACCTGGCGAAACCACGCAGGCGACTTCCCGAGCCGAAGCCCGATCAAGCGTGCCCAAGCCGGTCCGGAGTGGGTTGTCGCGGCCGACACCGCCATCAAGGTGGACGGTGTGTGGGGCGGCGGGCGACCCGAAGCGTTCGGCGGCATGCCGTCGCACACACGCACGGGCATCGCTCCCGAAGGCGCCAATCACAGCTACGTCGACGGTTCCACCCGCTGGATACCGTTTGAGCGGCTGTACATGATCCACTCCTGGTCGATCAACGCCCGTATGTGCTTTTTCCGGCAGGAAAACTTGCCCGGTGGCATGGGATTCGACGATCTGGTTCCCGCCACGGATCACTTGGATTAGGCGTTTTCAGACAATTTACGTTCCGACTTCACAAACCGGTGCATCGACTGGTCGCGTAGGCGGTGTGACCGCCATCGGGCCCAACGGACAACTTCTTGGATTTTCACAGGACTTGTGATATCTTATTAACACATGCACCTATTTAGGGAGGAGAAATCTCCGGTCTGCGGAGCATTTTTCACGCCTTGTCACAACCAATAGCCCACTTTGAAGGAGCTTCCACATGAATCGTTTTTGTATGACATCCATCGCCACATTGGCTTTTGCCATGATGGTCATCCTGACCGGCAACCCCGCGCATGGCGCCGCCATTTCCTGGAAGGTCGGCGACATCGACGGCGGATCCGGCCTCATTGATTTCAGCGTGTCCACCGACGGTCAACTCGTCGAAGCCGCGAACTTCGGCGGCGCGGGCGTCCCCGACGTCACGGTCAACTCCGTCGAGTTCACCGGCGTGGACTTCGTCGGCGGACAGAACCTGACGAACCTGGTCGGCCTGACCTACGAAAACAGCCAGACCGGCAACGGCGCCACCGCCGGCGGCGCCATCGACGGTCTGATTGACACCATCGGTTTCGACAGCGGCGTCAACGTGCAAAACGCCAACCTGACCGGCCTGACCCCCGGCAACCTATACCAGGTTGAATTCTTTGTTTCTCACGTGCCGACGGCAACGCGTACGCTGGCGATTCAAGATGACTTGAACAACACTGCCACGTTGAGCCACGCCAATCCGTCGCAGTTCGCTTCGGGCGTCTTCGCTGCCGACGGCGCAACGCAGGCGCTGACTTTCGATGCGAGCACCGGTTCGCAACTGCTCAGCGGTTACCAACTCCGCGATCTTGGCCGATTTGTTGCGACTGATACAGTGTTCGCCGTGGACGTGAATTCCGACAATAGCCCAACCGCGCCCGGTTTCGTGGGTTTGTCTGCCACAGGCGCTGATGGGGAGACTGGTACCCTCGGAGGAAACGGCGACTCCGTCTCCATCGACGGAACAACTTTCACCGTTTTCAGTTCCCAAGGCCATCGTAACCGTGGTGGTGCTGGTGGCGGCAATGACCTGACCGGCGATTTCATTTTCGATGACGGCGCGAATGCAGCGGTCGGACTGCGCGTGTTCGATCTCCCTGACGGCTTGTATCAAGCGGAAGTCTTTTCGTTCGATGGTGCTGCAGCGGCAGGAAATCAGATCGTCGGTATCACCGAATTTGTGCCAGGCGGCGAAACGATCTTCTCGACAAACTTTGCATCAAATCCGAATGATCCGTTTACTTTCATTTTTGACAGCTCTGCGTTCGTCAATGGATTTGGCATCTTTACTCGAGAAGCGACGAACGATCGTTCGCGATTCAACGGCGTGCGCCTGACCCTGCTCCAGACCGTGCCGGAACCCACCACCGCACTGCTTGCGCTGATGGGCGTGGCCGGCCTCGCCGGTCGCCGACGCCGCGAGGCATGAGTTACCTGTCAACTCAATGAAACACCAAGGCCGACTCACACGAGTCGGCCTTTTTCTATCTATCTATCACGCGAACGCTATTCGACACGCATGGTTTTTGGAGCACAGTAGCGCAGTTTCTGCCCGTCGCCGCAACGCTCACTGACACGGTCGCGCATACGGCGGCCGGCGGGGCTGTCATACAAGACCCAGGTTGGATTATCGACTGAGCGAATGAAGATGTGTGCCGACTCCGACGCCGGCTCCTGCTCCGTCGTGTGGGGCGACAACGCCGTCGGCTTTTCCAGCCAGCCAACGAACCGTTCGTCTTCCGTGCATCGCCCGCAACTGAATACGTGCGCCCGCACACCCGCCGGCTCACCTTGGTAGAGCCCCGACTCGGTGTCGACCGGACCATCGGTGTCAGCCGGCAGCACCAGCAATTCGCCAGTGTTCTGGTCGAAGAAGTAGGCGGTAGCGATGTGCGGGATCGCCTTCTGTTCACCGTCGGGCCACAACACATAAATCAATATCACCGCGGCCACGACGAACGACGTGAGCACCACGCGGGGGTGTTCGTTGATCAGCCGGCGCAGCGTGTTCATGGATGTTGATGACCGCCCCAAAGGTCGTCGTCAGGGTCGAAGAACCGTTCGGGATCGACCAGTTCGACATTGCCGCCGTAGAAGAGCACGTTGATGCGTCCAAAGTGTCGGCCGGGAAACTTGGATGGATCATCCATGTAGGCTTGCAGGTACGGGTCGTCCACCTCGCCGGTGATGTTGAACAACGGTTTGTAGTAATCGGAAAACAGGATGGTGTTCTTGCCGTGCCGCGGGTCCAACCCGAGGTTCATGCCATAGCTGGTGTAGGAACTGGGTGTAACTAGGACGCGCATTTCCTCCATCCAGCCGGGCGTGCGAAAGTAATTGATCGTCAGCGACATGCGGTCTTCCTCGAAAGTGATGATGTCGTCGCTGAATTCGATGCCGCGGTATTTACCCTTGTAGTACTTTGTTTTCTGATGACCGATGGGGCCGTCCGATTGTTTAAGCGTGGGCACCTGCGTGACCAGTCCGAGGATTTCACCACCGAAGGTGACGCGCCCATTGCGCACGATTTTCTTGCCTTCGCGGGGGTCGTAGTGAAGCAGGTAGACGTCGACCTTGGTGCCGGCCTTGATGGTTTTGGTGCTGGCTTTGCCCTGCCCGCCGCCGCGTAAGCCTGTTTCGGAAATATTCACTTTGATCCCGCCGCGCAGTTCGTAGTTTGCTCGCTCCTTGTACATGCGGATCACGCTGCTGTTCTGTACTTTGTGCAGGCGCAGATCTTTGGGTACGTTCTTTTTGATCTGAATATTGCCGGCTCCCTGTGGCGGGGCGAGGATGTCGGTGAAGTCTTCATCCTCCAGGTTGTCGGGAATGCCGTCGCCGTCGACATCGACCGTGCCGCCTCGGCCGCGATCGTTTTGCGCGAGCGCTTCATCCGACGGGCAAACGAGCACCTCTTCGTATTCGTTGAGATAGTCCAGCAGTTCACCGGTCCAGTTGTTGGGCAGCGTGCGCTGATCGGCGTTGACAAACGGATGATCCGCCCGCCAACTTCGATAAGCAATGTGCATCTGATGAAGATTGCTCGAACACTTGACCCGGTCGACCGATTCCTGGTGCTTCTTAATGGTCGGCAGGAGGATGGACAGGAGGATCATGATGAGGACCATCACGACGATCATTTCCATCAATGTCAGACCTGCACACGAGCCAGCGCGATTGCGCATTGGATACCTCGCTTTGCCTGGCGGAATCGCCCAAAAGAACCCCTGAGTACCCGAACGGTTACATCATAACCGCCAGGGAGATTGCCCATCAAACGATTTGAAAAACAAGGGCGCCGGTGACAACAACTGTGCCATGGCCGCTTCCTCCAGCCATGAAGCAGCAGAGATCACGCACGGCCGGACAAACCCGCCATGGCACGCGGGTCAGCGAACCGTCCTGCTCTGTCAAACCATCTCTGAATTCGCAAACAACCATCAATAAAGCGTTTTCAGATCAAACCGCTTCTTCAACGCGTCGATTTCATTCTGCAACTGCGAGCTCTTGCCTTTGCGGATGATCTCGCTGTAGATGTGGTGCAGTTTCCAGAACCCCCACGTGGCGGGGATGGTTTTCTCGCCTTCGGGCGCTGCGCGCAGGTCGCCGCCGAAGGTGAAGTCCATGCGGCGTTGACCATTGTGGCCGGCGAGGCGCATGTTGAACTTCACCGGGTTGATGTAGCGTCCGTAAATCGAAAAGTGCTCGCCCTGATGCACGTTTGGCAGGTTGTGCGGGAACACTTCAGCCATGTCCAAACCAATGACGTTGAGCGTGACATCCTTGATCAACGGATACCGGATGCGGCTGGCGAGGTTGCGAATCTGCGACGTCGCCTCGTTGCTCGACTTGGTGAATACGCTGAACCCCTTGTTGCGGTACGCGAGGAAGTTGAGAAGTTCCTTGTTCTGCCGGTTGCCGACGCCGACGCAGTAGATGCTTGCCGCCAGATCGTTGTCGCGGGTGACAAGGTTGATCAACTCACGGGTGTCCATGACACCTTGCGTGGGAATGCCGTCACTGATGAGGATGAGGTAGTAGGCTCGTTGGGCCGAGGTGTCCCGCACGAGCAACTGTGACAAGGCGCGGTTGACATCGGTGGAGCCGTCGCTCTGCGCTCGGCCGAGGAATTGTTGCGCGGTGGCGATGTTCTGTCGCGTCGCGGGCTGGATGCCGCGTGTGCTGAACAGGCTGGACTTTTCGCTGAAAAAACAGATGTTGAAGCGATCGCCTTCGTTCAGGCTGCCTAAGGCGTCCTTGACGCCGGAGGTAACCGCATTGACCCACGTTTGCGGCACGCTGCCTGATGTGTCGATGACGTACACGACATCCTTGGGCATCGATTTGAGTTTGCGCAGCGAACGTTTGGCGGCAATGTCAACGCGGAAGTAAGAGTAAGTGTCCGGCTTGGCGGACTGGAACAACCCGCCGCCGATCGTCGGTCGATGCTTCGTAATGATATAGTTGAAGTCCTCATCCAGATTCTGTGGCACTTCAACTTTAAGCGCTTCCTGCACGGTAATCTTCGCCACTTCGATGGGCGGTGCGCTGGAGGTGCGGCTGAGCAGGTTGCGATCGACGCCGGTGTCAGTGTCGTCAGCGATGGGTGATGTGGGCAACGGCGCGACTGGCGCGGGCGATTTCGGCAGCGCGATGGCGAGTCCTTTGCCCTTGAGGAAACTACGCGCCGTGTCCGATGCGGACGGGCCGCGGTCCCCCGCGCCGCTGGGATTTGGCGTGGATGTCGAACCGGTACCGACCACCGGGGATTTCACTTTTATGCCACTGGCGAGGTTGGCGCTGAAGTCGTCCGGCCGTTTGACCTCCGGCGAATGTGTCAACAGATCAGGCCGAGGATCGTTCGGTTGTTGGTCTTCAAAGTTGGAGTGCTTGGGTTGTTCCTTGGTCGGGTCGATGTCCTGCGTGTTCGTGATGGGGTGGTTGTGCAGGAGCCTTTTGCTCATTTCACCGATGCCCATCTGCTTGACCTCAACCGGCCCTTCACCACTGCCGGTGAGAATCGGGTCGTCGAAGATCGGATCGACCTGGGTTTCCGTGACGATGACGATGCTGTCTTTGCGGTCGTCGGCGACGGCGGCGTCGAGCCTGCCCAACGGCACCTCGGCGACGAGCACCCAGATCGCCACGTGCACGAGAATGCTCATGACCAGCGCGATCGCCGCCATGCGCGAAGGCGGAGTTTCGCCAGGGAGGCGTTTGTAGTTGGCGTAGGTTTCGGACATGGGATTCACCTTGGGGGTTCCTATTAAAAACCTGCGTCCTTGAAAGCATCGGAGTTCATCCGTGATCACTTGCCCTTCCGCGCGAAAACATCCGCTGCCCACGCGTCATAGAGTTTCTGCATCCGGGCGACGACGTCGGGATGCTTGGCCGTCAAATTATCCCGTTCAGGCTGATCACCCTTCAGGGAGAGCAGCGTGGTTGCGGGTGGGCGGCCGTTGCGGTTCGTGCCGAGCAGTTTCCAATCGCCCTGCCGTACCGCCCAGCGGCTTTGCCATTGAAAGTATAGGACCGGATGCGGCGACGGCTTCGATTCATCTTTGATCAACGGTAACAAGCTGCGGCCGTCCAACTTCACGTCGGGCGCATCCACGTCAGCGAGAGCCAGAATGGTCGGATACCAGTCCATGGCGGTGACGGCCTGGCCGCGCACCGCTCCCTGGGGCAGACTGGCGGGATAACTGATGATCGCAGGCACGCGCACGCCGCCTTCATAGAACGTGCCCTTGTGCCCGCGCCATTTGCCCGTGTACCCGCCGCCGCCTAGAGCGCCGTACTTATGCCCTTTCGGTAGACCGCTCTTGTGATTGTCAAACCGAATCGCGTTGGTCTCTGCGGAGTGGCCGTTGTCGCTCATGAACACAATGATGGTGTTCTCGCGCAGGCCGAGTGTTTCGAGTTTGGCGACGATCTGCCCCATGTAGTGATCGGTCGTTGCGAGCACGGCCGCGTAACTGGCGCGTGGCTGTTTGAGCTTGGCGAATCGTTTGGTGTATTGCTCCAGCGCCTGTTCGGGGTAGTGCGGGATGTTGAATCCGACATACAACAGGAAGGGGTGATCCTTGTTCTGCTCGATAAACTTCAACGCACGGTTGGTAATCAATTCGGGGAAGTATTGATCACGTGCGAAGACTTCCTTCGTGCCTTCGTAGAGATCGTGATAACCCATACCGTGCAGGAAGAAGTGATTGTAGTTGTCGATGAACCCGTTGCGAATGCCGAAGAAGGTGTCGAATCCCTGTTTGGTTGGCCCGTGATTGCGATGCGAACCAACGTGCCACTTACCGAACAGGGCAGTGCGGTAGCCGGCGGGCTTGAGGGCTTCGGCGATGGTGACTTCGCTGAGCTTCATGTTGATGCCGTCGCGGCTGTGCATGTTGCCCTGCGTCCAGGAATTGACACCACTGCGTTGCGGGTGTCGGCCGGTGAGAATGGCGGCGCGGGCGGGGCAGCAAACGGTGTGGGCGTAAGCTTGGGTGAACCGCACACCGGTGGCGGCGAGTTTGTCCATCGTGGGCGTGTGCAGGTCAGCCGAGCCGTAGCAACCGGCATCGAGCGTACCCTGATCGTCGGTAAAGAGAATGACAACGTTGGGCTTGGTTGCGTGACACAATTGCGTCACCGCAAACAGAAAACAACATGTGATCGGGATGAGTAGACGTCTGGGCATGAGGTTGCGTTGGATGAAAGCGTTTTCGCGTGCGGGGATTTCGGCTTTTGTGTTTCAGCCTTCCGCTTTTGCTTAGTTTCCCTTTTCTAACTCGCGCAAGCGGTCGTGCACGCGGGTCGCCAGCTCGGTGGGCAGTTTCTGTTGTCGCAGTTTTCGCAGCAGCGTGGCGGCTTCGATGGTTCGATCGCCTCCGATCATCTCCACCGCTTTGGCGTACTCAGCGAACAGACTCTTGGGGAACCGCTCTTTCAGTTCCTTGAACGAAAGCTTGGCGTCATCAGGCCGGTCGACCAGTGGCGCAAGTTCCGCGCGTTCGATATGCGCCATTTCCGGCAACGGCGACAGCTTCTCGGTCGAATACAACACCGTCAGCCGGTACAGCGCGCTGTGCGCTTCCTTGTAATACTTCTTGGCGGTTTCATCTTCCTTGAGAATCTTGGATTCGTCACCCAGCGCCCTCCGCACCCGCGCGCTTTCCAGCAGCGCGGTCGCGGCAATGTTCGGGTTTTTGGCGATCATCAGCCCACGGTAGGTTTTCAAGGCTTTTTCCGACTGATTCATCAGCGCCTGCGTGCGGGCGATTTCCAACCGTGCGTGCAGCCCGTACCCCTGGCCCATCGCCTCGACTTCCTGGAACGTGCGCTCCGCCAGTTCGTACTTCTTCACCGACGCGTCCTTGAGCGCGAGTCCGACGAGAAACAACGCCTCAGCTTTCTCGTGCGCCTCAACTTTACGTTTGCCTTCGATCAACGGTTGCAGGTAGCGAAACACGCTGCGCGAGTTGGTCTTGATGTAATGCCGACCCAGCCAGATCATGTCGTAGACGCGCATGTGGTCCAGCGTGATGATCTTCTCCAACTCGAACAGCGTCTTGGCGGCGTCGTCGTCTTTGCCGGCGTCGCGCTCATGCATGGAAATCAACAGCAACGCGTTCGCGCGGAATTCCTTGGAAAGCGCCGGCTCGGCAACGGCTTTGCTCAACTCCTTCGCCGCTTCATCCGGCCGCTCGCTTAACATCATCAAACCGCGGTAGTAATGCACCTGCGGCGAGAAAGTGTTCTTCGGATGATCCTTCATCAACTGGTCAAACACGCCGACGGCGCCGGCATATTGTTCCTTCTGAATCAGCACCAGTGCTTTGCGGAACAGCGCTTCCTGCCGCACGACGGGCGAGGAGTCGACCGCCTTCAACAACGCATCGGACATCGTCTCTGCTTTGTCGTATTGTCCGAGCCGGTAGTAAAGGTCGTTCAACCGCACGCGTGTCTGATTCACACCCGTCAGTTTCGCGCCGGGTTGCTCAGCTAATTTGAGATACGCCTCGTAATCCGCGACGGCTTCGGTGAGTTTGTCGGTGTCGGTGTAAATCTGTGCCCGATCCAGCAACGCGCGCGAACGGTAAGCGTGCGCCGGCTCCTGATCGATGATTGCGGTCAACTGCTTGACGCTCTCGGACTTCTTGCCCTGTTTGAGTTCGGCCTGGACGATCAAATAATCGGCGGCCGGCACGTATTTCGACTTCGGATGGTTACGGCGAAGGCGGCCGAGCGTGACCGTCATCGCGGTGTAATCGGCGGTTTCAAACTGACTTTCACCCATGCGGTAGAGAATCTGATCTTCAATCGACGCGTTGATTTCCGCGGCGATCACCACTTCGAACATCGCCACCGCCTGTTTGTGTTTGCCGGTTTCCTGATACGCCCGGCCGGCGAGGTACCACGCGATCGCGCGATCGTTGATCTGAAGCTTCGTCTTGTATTGCTCGAAATTCGCCAGCAATACGTTGTACTGCTTCGTGTATAGCAGGGACCACAAGGTTTGAATGATCGACGGTGCAAAGTGGATGGAGCTTTGATGCTGGGCGAGCACGATGTTGTAGAACTTCAGCGCACCCTTGTAGTCCTTCGATTCATAGGAGAGGTCGCCGGCAAGGCGCGCGGCCTCGGCGTTGACATCGCTTCGACCGAGCTTCAAACAGGCTTCCAGCGAGGCGATGGCGTCCTTCGGTTTGCGATTCAGCGCCTGTACGCGACCGAGTTCGAGCAAACTGCGCGGCCGAACCGAGCTTTCCAACTTGCCCGCGCCGGCGAGACTCTTTTCCGCGGCGACCAGATTGTTGGCGCCCTTGTACGCGACGCCCAACAGGTAGAGCACCGACGCCTGCTCGGCCGCCTCCAGTTTCGACGTGTCGATCTTTTCCAGCGACTTGAGCGACTCCTCGTGTTGACCCAACTCGACGTAGATGCGGCCGCGAAGAAAATGCAATTTGTGTTGCGGCACCAGACGCGGCGGAGGTACGGCACGAAGGTATTTCAACGCAGTGTCACGGTCACCACCCTGCCACGCCAGCAGCGCGCGGAAATACTGGGCGTCGCCTCGCTTTTCACCGTTGGGGAAACTGCCGAGGTACTTGTCGAACGCTTCAACCGCGGCCGGGCTATCGCCTTTTTGTAGCAGTCGGTACGCGAAGACAAACTGCTGATTCTCGGCGTTGGAAGTAACGTCTTGGGCGTGGGTTGGTGTCACGCTCAAAGTGATCAGTACGCTCAGGGCGATCAAACACACCGCCGTCAGTCGTCCGAAGTTGTTTAACTTGAAATCCATGGCACGTCTCGATGAATCACACACCATCATAAGCCGCATCGGCCAAATGACGGACCGTGAATACCTTTGTTACTCAACCCACGACGACGAAG